>NZ_JVBO01000022.1:0-97062 GCF_001073445.1 Granulicatella sp. 572.rep1_STHE
TTCTTTTCTCAAGGCTCTCAGTTTTTTTATAACAGCAATTTCAGCTTCTAAATATGCATTTCGCTCACGTAATCGAACTAATTCTTCTCGTTCGGATTCTGAAAGGTTACCAGTCACAGCTTTTTTATTCATAATAAGCTCCTTAGATAATGCTTGTCTACGTTTCTCATTCTTTAGACCATTATATCCATAAGTTAGGTACTTGTGAACCCAAGAACTTAATAATCCGCGACTAATTCCTGCTGGAAAAGAAACCTCTGAAAGAGTCTTCCCGTTTAAAACCTGTAGAATAAATGTCAATTTTTCTTCTGCTGTCCATTTTCTTTGCCTTTTAACGCGCTCTAATCCTTTAGGTCCGTGAATTTTTTCAATTTTATCCCAATCCAGTATTTTTCTTTGGAAACTCCTTTTCATAACTTTTTCAGGCGTTTCGGCCCATATTCCTTGTCGATATAATTCTACACATTTCATTTTGAATTCAAATGAGTAACGCATAATAAATACCCCCTTTACTGGTTTGTCCAGTAAAGGGGGTACATATCACCTGTGATATGGCTTTTTCTATAGGAATAGTCACAAACCTAAAAATTTGGTATAATTCAAGAATGAAATCAAAGGAATGACGATCTCTAGGAAATGCACCCCTAAACATTGTTTGCACCCCCCTAGAGTAAAAAAGGAGAAAATGTATGATAAAAGTCATTGCACTAGATTTAGATGGAACATTATTAACTGGTGAAAAGAAAATAACAGAAGAAAATAAAAAAGCCATTAAATTGGCTAAAGAAAATGGAATTAAAGTGGTTCTCTGTACAGGTCGCCCAATTGTAAGTATTGTTCACTTACTTGAAGAATTAGACCTGATGGGGGACGATGACTACGCGATTAACTTCAATGGTGGTTTGATTCAAAAAACAAAACATGGAGAAATTATCTATGAAACGGGACATACTGTTGAAGATATGAAGTATTGTCATGAAGAAGTAACCAAAGTAGGGCTTCCATTAGTTATGATTGATACGGTAAGAGCTTACGAGCCAACGCCTCCCAAAGGACGTCCGTCAATTTATAATACATTACCGCATCCAATTACCTTTGAACAAAAGAATCCAGAAGATTTCGAAGAGGATCATATCTTTAATAAAGCCGTTCTTTGTATCGCTCAAGACATCTTGGATGAAGGCATTGCAAAATTACCAAAAGAATTCTTCGAACGCTTTAACTGTATGAAATCAAGAACATTTTTATTAGAAGTTGTTCCAAAACATGTTTCAAAAGGAAATGGCTTAAAGATGTTAGGAGAAATTCTAGGAATTTCGCTGGATGAAATGGCAGCATGTGGTGATGAGGAAAATGACTTACCAATGTTAACAGTTGTCGGTTATCCAGTAGCCATGGGCAATGGCTCAAAAGAAGTCAAAGATGTAGCAAAATATGTAACAGCAACGAATGAGGATTCAGGTGTTGCTAAGGCTATTTATCATATTATAGAAATGAATAAACAAGCGTAAAGTGAGGGGAAAATATGGGATTATTTGATCGAATTAAACGTGCCTTTACCGGTGAAGATGAAGTCATTAAACATGAGGAAAAGAAAGAATCAATTGTTATAGAAAAATATGACAAGGGGATGGAGAAAACACGTCGTAGTTTCTCTGATCGTTTAAACGAATTCCTTGCTGACTTCAGAGAAATTGACGAAGACTTCTTTGAGGATTTAGAAGAAACTTTTATTTCTTCAGACGTTGGGTTCGAGATGACTCTAGCGATTACAGATGCCTTACGTGATGAAGTACGTCTTCAAAACGCAACAACTTCAGGCCAAGTCAAAGAAGTCATCATTGAGAAGATGGTCGACATTTACGAAAAAGGGGAAGATAACTTATCTGCATTGAAGAAAGCAGAAGGTCGTCCAACTGTGTTAATGTTTGTCGGCGTGAATGGGGTTGGTAAAACAACAACTATCGGTAAAATCGCTTGGAGATTAAAACAAGAAGGCAATAAAGTGTTGCTAGCTGCAGGAGATACATTCCGAGCAGGAGCTATTCAACAGTTAGAAGTCTGGGGAGAACGTGTCGGAGTTCCTGTCGTTGCTGGTAAAGAAGGTGGCGATCCTTCTTCAGTGGTCTTTGATGCCATTAAGAAAGCAAAAGAAGAAAACTTTGATTATTTATTAATCGATACAGCAGGTCGTCTTCAAAATAAAGTGAATTTAATGAAAGAGTTAGAAAAGATGAATCGTATCATCTCCCGTGAAATTGAAACGGGAGCAGATGAGACTTTATTAGTTTTAGATGCGACAACTGGACAAAACGCTCTTGTGCAAGCAAAACAATTCGGAGAGACAATCAACATTACAGGACTAATCTTAACGAAATTAGACGGAACTGCAAAAGGTGGAGTGATCCTTTCTATTCGTCATGAATTAAATATTCCTGTTAAATTCATTGGTTTAGGTGAACAGATGGATGACTTGCAACCATTTGAACCAGAACAATTTATTTACGGATTAGTAAAAGATATGCTATAATACGTTTATATTAAATTGAAATGAGGCGATATAATGGAGAATAATCATTATAGTGTTCAATCTAGTATTGAAGGAAGAAATCAGTTTTTCATGAAAGTCTACGGATGGATGTTTGGAGGAATTGCAATTTCTGCTGTTGTTGCTTATTTATTTAGCACGACTCCGGCATTATTCAGTCTATTTTATAATTTCATGGTAACAACACATGGATATGGTATGTGGGGAATTTTCTTATTGCAATTAGTTCTTGTATTTTTAATGCGACCTAATTACGAGAACCTAGGAAATCCTATTCGCTATATGGTCATGTATTGCTTGTATGCAGCACTAACAGGGTTAACATTCTTTACATTAACTTTCGTTTATGACTTAGGTAGTATTGTTCAAGCGTTTGCTTCAACTTGTGCTTTGTTCGTTGGTCTATCAGTTGTAGGTTTTACAACTAAGAAAGATTTAACGGGATGGGGACAACAAGCATTGGGCGCTTTATTAGGTCTAATTCTTGCAAGTCTTCTTAACTTATTCTTCTTCCGTAGTTCTATGGTAGAGTGGATTATGTCAGGTATTTCTTTAATCATCTTTATCATATTAACAATTTATGATACACAAAAACTAAAAAGAATGTATGATTACTTCGAAGGACAATCAGCACTTGAAGGAATTGCCATTCTAGGTGCTTTAGAATTATATCTTGACTTTATCAATATCTTCTTAGATATCCTTCGTTTATTCGGAAGTGGAAAAGATTAATTCGTTGAAATAGGTCTGGGTTTATCCCAGGCTTATTTTTTTGTAAAAATATTTTTATTAGGAAAGAAATAATTACATGCATTATAGTAGAAAATCATGTATACTACCTACGTACGCATTAACGATATAGGAGGAAATTTATGTTTGAGTTAAATGCATTCGATTATGAGGATATTCAATTAGTCCCAAATAAATGTATTGTAAATAGTCGTTCGGAGTGTGATACTACAGTAAAATTAGGGAAGTTCACTTTTAAACTTCCTGTAGTTCCAGCTAATATGCAAACTGTCATTGATGAATCTGTAGCAGAGTTTTTAGCAAAGAATGGGTATTTTTATATTATGCATCGTTTTGATGAGCAAAGTCGTTTGCCATTTGTAAAACGAATGAAAGAGAATGGTTTAATTTCATCTATTAGTGTGGGTGTAAAACCGCAAGAGTATGATTTCATTCTAGAATTAAAAGAAAAAAATTTAGTTCCTGACTATATCACAATAGATATCGCGCATGGTCATTCAAATTCTGTGATTGATATGATTGGTCATATAAAAAAACATTTACCAGAAACTTTTGTAATTGCTGGAAATGTAGGAACGCCAGAAGCCGTTCGTGAACTTGAGAATGCTGGGGCAGATGCAACAAAAGTAGGGATTGGACCTGGAAAAGTATGTATTACAAAAATTAAAACAGGATTTGGTACTGGTGGATGGCAATTAGCGGCTCTACGTTGGTGCTCTAAAGCTGCTCGTAAGCCTCTCATTGCAGATGGTGGAATTCGTACGCATGGTGACATTGCTAAATCTATTCGTTTTGGTGCCACAATGGTTATGATTGGTTCACTTTTTGCAGGACATGAAGAGTCACCCGGTAAAACTGTAGAAGTGGATGGACAACTTTATAAAGAATATTTTGGAAGTGCTTCTGAGTACCAAAAAGGGGAACGTAAAAATGTGGAAGGTAAGAAAATTGTCGTTCCATATAAGGGATTGCTTCAAGATACTTTAATTGAAATGCAACAAGATTTGCAATCATCAATTTCTTATGCAGGCGGAAAAGATATCGAAGCCATTCGTAAAGTAGATTATGTGATTGTAAAAAACTCTATTTTTAATGGGGATTCTATTTAAACAGATTGTTAAGCAGAAAGAGAAATCTTTCTGCTTTTTTAATTTGATATTTATTCTTCGAAAATTGTTTGTTATACTAATCTAAAGAACTCCATAAAAGGAGGAAAAAACTATGTGGCTATTTAATCGAAAAAGTCGAAGGAAAGATGAATTTGAATTGGAAGAGACGCTTGATAGTGAAACTGTCGAAGTAGACAGTGATTCCGATGAAGATTGTTATCTCCAAATTTCGGAAATTATCACAGACCATAATCAGACCGTAAAAGAATTATTAGAAAATTATTTTGAGGATCCTAGACTTTTATTGGAAGAGTTCCAAGAAGATTGCTATGAATGGAATGAGGATTCTAGCGTTTTTCAAGAAGAGTTATTGGACGATTATTGGTTGATTCTACTTCTTACTTTAGAAAAAGAATCATATGCTAAAAGGATATACTGGAGAGATAATGTAGAAACTGTCATGAAAAATCTCAAACAGTTAAAACAGCTAAAAGAGATTTCTCTTGATGAACGTTTAAGCCATTGTAACTATCAATCTTTAGCGGAATTTCTAGAGTGCATTTCAATGGAACTCCAGAAGCTTGAGATAATTATTGGAACTTTCGAATTGGATGATGAGAATGTTTTACTTTTTTCAATGATGGAAAAAAGGATGGGAAAATTCAATAAATTAGTGAATACAATAGAGAAAAGTTGGAAGCAAATTTCGTAACGATTACAAAATGGTTACGTTTTTGCTTCTTTCTATTTGAAAACTTAAGAAAATCTTAGTAAAATAAAATAGATTGTAAGGAGGATAGTGATGAATAAACGAAATTTAAAGTTTCTACTTGGAGTACTGAGTTGTTCTTTTGTATTAACTAGTTTAGCACCCATTTCAGCGGAGGAAACGACAGAAGAATCTGTTTCGCAAACAACTGTTGTGGAAGAAACAGAAGAAGCACCAACAACGGTCGCTCCGGAGAAGAAAGAAGAAACGACTCAGCAAAAATCAACAGAACTTTCTATTGAAGATGAGATTTTCGAAATCACTCAAAGATATGGTTATGATGTTAGTGAGTATTATCGACCAGAAAGTGCCATTTTAGTCGATGCTGAAACTGGACAAATTTTATATGGTGACCATATTGATAAGCCTTGGGATCCTGCTAGTACTACTAAACTAATGACAGCTTATTTAGTATATGAAGCAATTAAAGCTGGAAAAATTACATTAGATACGAAAATTACTGCGACTGAATTAGACAGAGCTATTTCTACGATTGATGATATTAGTAATAATCAGATTAGAGCAGGCATTGAATATCCAGTTAGAGATTTATTATATTTAATGATGTATCCTTCTTCAAATGTAGCTACTGTGATGCTTTCGCACGCTATCAGTCATTCAAATGAAGAATATATTAAAATGATGAACGATAAAGCAAAAGAACTTGGTATGACGAATTCTAAATTCTATAATCCAAGTGGAGCAGTGGTATCGGCGTTCCGTGGATTATATACCGTGGAAGGTGTTCCGGATGAATATAATCAAACGACTGCTAGAGATTTAGCAACTTTATCTTATTATTTCTTAAAAAATTTCCCAGAATTTCTTGAAATCACTAGAGAGCCAGCAGTGACAACAATGGAAGGAACGGTAGTAGAAGAAACATTCTATACATTAAACCAATTAGCAAGCGGAATGAATCAAGGTTATTTCCATGTTGATGGTTTTAAAACTGGATCTTCTCCTAATGCAGCTTTGAACCATGTTATTACAGCAAAAGAAAAAGGTAGACGAGTAATCGAAGTGCTAATGGGGGTAGGTAGTTGGAGTGATTATAATACTAGCGTGTACTACAGAGCTCAATTTGGGAATGCTATTTTAGAAAAGGCATTTACGGAATATCATGAAGAAACAGTTTTAAAAGCTGGTGTTCATGAAATTGATGGTCAAAAAATTAAAGTAGATAAAGATATTAAAGCTATTACCAAAGGCGATTCAAAACCAACTTATAAATTAGTTGGCGATGAAATTATCGTTGAAAATACTTTTCCAACTTTAACAAAAGCAATTAAAAGTAATGTACATAAAGTTACTAAGGTAGTAGAAGAAACAACAACTGAAGAAGCTGCAACTACGTCTGAAGCTAAGAATGAAGGTGTATTGTCCTTTAATGATGAGGATACAAGCACTTTTGTTGGATGGTTACGAAGCTTAAGTAAAAACCCATTATTACTTGCTGGCATTTTATTAGCTTTAAGTGTATTTATTAGTGGGATTGTGATTGCAACTGTTCAAGTATTCAAAAAAGATTATTAAAACAAGAAACCCCTGAGAATTTCTTCTCAGGGGTTTCTTGTTTATTTAAAGAATGCCCAGAACCAATCAATGATGAATCTTAATCCGATAGTATAAGCAGCTAATGTGAATGGCTTAAAGACTAGAATAATAATAATAAACTTTTTGTAAGTCATCTTTGTTAAACCAGCTAACATACATAAAAAGTCATCCGGAGAAACTGGGAAGAACATCATGAAAGCAAAAAAGTAGTCAAACCATTTTCCTTTATCCAGCCAATTGATATAACGATTATACGTATTTTCACTTACCATTGATTTTACGAATTGTTGACCGTATTGACGTGCAAGGTAGAATGCGATAATTGAACCGATAATAATACCGATGTAATTGTAGACATTCCCGATAATATTTCCGTAAATATAAACTCCAGCAATACTTGTTAGAGCACCTGGTATAATTGGAACAACCGTTTGTAAGATTTGGAGAAAGACAAAAATTGGAGGTCCCCAAATTCCCGCCTGTAACATATACGCAGATAAAGTCTCTTCAGAAGTGAATAAGCCCTTTTGCCAAGCCCAAACAATAAATACGACTGTTGCGATTGCTCCTAAAATGGAAGCAATATTCATTACTTTCTGAGCGGTAGGTGAGAGTGGTTTTCCTTGTTTAATTTCGTTGGTTGTCATTGTTGCTCCTTTATGATTTTAAATTTCTTTCTGTTGCAACTTTATCGTAAAATTGTTGCCATTGGAGAAGAATACTCTCTTTTGAGTAAAATTGTTCGCCACGTTTTGAGCCTTCACATGCCATAGCATAGTACTCAGGATCTTCTTTAAGTTTAGTTAATTGTTCTTTAAACGTTTGTTGACTTGTCCCTTTTAAATAGTAGTCAAATAATATTGGCTTGTACTCAGGTAAGTCACGTAATAGAAGAGGAATATTAGCATTCATGGATTCTAAAATAGTCATAGGGAATAATTCTTCAAAAGAAAGTTGTAACATGACATCAGCCATATTAAAAAATTCATTCATTTGGTTTCTTTCAACCAATCCTAGAAAATGAACATTATCAGGAAGATCATCCATATGTTCCATAATTTCTTTTCGTCCCTCAGAAATTCCTTTAAAAGCAAAGTCTCCAGCCCAAACAAACTGAATTTCAGGTATTTTTTCAGCTAAATCGATAAATTCTAGAACACCTTTTCTCATTTGCAATTGTCCAGCAGATACGACTGTGAATTGATCAGGATTTAATCCAAATTTCTTTCTTAATTCCCCTTTAGATTGATCAGTGATTTTATAAAAGGTTTCACGAGATACAAAGTTTGGAATATAAGTAACTTTTGAACGATCGACTCCATATTGTTCTAAGTCATCAATAAAACGGGGATTAACAGTTACTAAATAATCCGCTTGTTTGTAAAAAGATAAGACATATTTATAGAACAATTCTTTTATTGGTTTTGGAAGAGAAATACTCTTTTCGAGTGTTTCAGGTAAGAAATGTACTGATGCTATCGTTGGTTGTTTCTTATTGTTTAAGAATGACTTAAACAGAAAGTCTGGATTAATGGTATGAATATGATTAATATCAGCAATCTTTAATTGGTTTACAACTACTTTGTATCCTTTAAGACCTTCAGTCACTAAATTAATTTGTTCCTCTGTTGCAGACATCACTCCTTGTCCTTTGACACTGTCTGCACGAGTTAGCATATTTATTGTAAGCATATTGACTCCTTAATAGTATATTTCCAACCCATTTTACCATGAATTAAAGCATTTGGAAAACAGCATCAACAAAATTTAGAAAAATTAATGTTTTTGCCTTATTGTTTGAATTTTTGTATACTAAAAAAGAAGAAAGAATCGAGGGTGTTTATGAAAAAAAGTAAAAGATCTAATAAAAAATCTAAAGAAGAAGAAATGACACTAGTAGATTGTTACTATATTCCTTCTGTTATAGCGGAACAATTTCAGCTTTTAAGAGAGCATTGTGCACTAGAAGTTGAAAAGGAACTAGCATTATTGTTTTCAAAAGTAGTTCGCGAGTATCGAGAAGAGGTGGGACAAGTAGTTGTTTCTTATGATGATAATGGAAATAAGACTTGCGAAATCCCTCTAAGTCCTATTGAAGTTTCAAAATTGGAAAAAGAGATTTCAGCGGAAAGATTAAATAAATATATCTTAGCAAAGATTGATTGATAATAGAAAAGTAAGCTGGGCATTGTCCAGTTTATTTTGTTAGAAGTCTAAGAGTTAATTATTTTTAGCAAACATCATTTGATAAAGCGTGAGGTGAAGAGAAATGGAAAAGAGTATTCAAAATTTTACTTTTCAAAATCCAACAAAAATTTTATTTGGAAAAAAACGTATAGAGGAAATTGATAATGAAATACCTAAAGATGCAAAAGTCCTCATCTTATATGGTGGAGGATCAGTCAAAAAAAATGGAGCCTTTGAGAGAGCAGTTTTAGCTCTTGGAGGACGCGATTGGGATGAGTTTTCGGGAATAGAGGCAAATCCTACATTCGAAACATTAATGAAGGCTGTCCATAAAGTCAGAGAAGGAGGTTTTACCTACTTACTTGCAATCGGAGGTGGTTCTGTAATTGATGGAACTAAATTCGTCTCTGCAGCCAGCCTGTTTGAAGGAGACCCTATAGATTTATTTGGTTGGGGAATTGGAAAAGGACTACCCGTTCAAGAGGTTGTACCATTTGGAACGATTTTAACCTTACCAGCAACTGGTTCTGAAATGAATTCTGGAGCAGTGATTAGTTTTATTGAAAAAAATGCAAAAGTAAGTTTTAGAGGGCCAAAGACGTTTCCAGTATTTTCAGTATTAGAGCCCGAACTAACCTATACATTACCTGAACGTCAATTAGTAAACGGACTCTTAGACTCATTCATCCATGTAATGGAGAATTACTTAACCTATCCAGTAGGAGGGATTCTTCAGGATCGTTATGCAGAAAGCATCCTTCAAACGTTGATTGAGATTGCTCCTCGTATTATTGATATTCATCATATTGATTATAACGATAGAGCTACTTTTATGTGGTGTGCCACTAATGCGTTAAATGGGACAATTAATTTAGGCGTTCCGACGGATTGGTCTTCTCACGCATTAGGTCATGAAATCACTTTAAATCATGGAATAGACCATGGGAGAACATTATCAATTGTATTGCCAGCGATGATGAAAGTTAGAAAAAACCAAAAATGGGATAAGTTAGTTCAATATGGAAAACGCGTCTGGGGACTAGATGGAGAAGAGAATGAGGTTGTGGAACAAGCTATTATAAATACAGAAAAATTTTTCTCATCTCTAGGTGCTCCTACTCGATTTAGTGATGTAGGTTTAGGCGAAGAAGTAATCCCAGCATTAGTAGAAGGACTAAAACGTCATAAGAAGGTTGCTTTATCCGAACATGGAGATGTGACTCCAGAAGTTGCTTATGAGGTATATAAAACTGCTTTGTAAATAGAATGTACTTTTTATTAGTCTTGAATGAAAGGAAGATTAAATGGCTAGTGAATTGATTGAAAGCAAACTTAAGAATCTTCCTGATTTACCGGGTTGCTATATTATGAGAAATAGTAACGATGAGATTATCTATATTGGGAAGGCCAAAAATTTAAAAAATCGTGTTCGTTCTTATTTCAGAGGTGCGCATGATACTAAAACTGAAAAACTAGTTAGTGAAATCCACCATTTTGAGTATATTGTGACAAAGACAAATAAAGAATCTCTTTTACTCGAAATTAACCTGATAAAAAAATATCAACCGTACTACAATATTAAGTTGAAACAAGGGACGATGTATCCTTATTTAAAAATCACTTCAGAGAGGGATCCGCAATTAGTGATTTCTCACAAAGTTGAAAAAGATGGAGGAATCTATTTTGGACCTTATCCTAATGTAACTGCTGCTACATCTACCCAACAACTCATTCAAAAAATTTATCCATTAAGAAAATGTGGGAAGAATGAAACCAGAGCTTGTTTTTATTATCATTTAGGACAGTGCATCGGTTGTTGCGACCATGAAATTTCTGAGGAAGAGTACAAAACACAAATAAAAAAAATTCAACGCTTTTTAAATGGAGATGTTAAAACCATTAAAAATGATTTGAATCAGAGAATGTTAGAGGCCTCTGAGCGATTGGAATTCGAAAAAGCTATGGATTATCGTGATCAAATTCATTACATTGAAGCAACGGTTGAGAAGCAAAACATAATGAGTTCTGATTTCACGAATCGAGATGTATTTGCGTACTTTGTTGATCGAGGATGGATTTCAATTCAAGTATTTTTATTAAGACAATCAACGATTATTAAAAGGGAAGCAGCGATGTTTCCTATTTATGATCAAATTGAAGATGAAGTTCTATCCTTTATTATCCAGTTTTATGAAGATCAAAACCATATTTTACCTAAAGAAATATTAGTTCCGGATGCTTTAGATATTGATTTACTATCCGAGACACTGGGTGTAAAAGCTGTATCACCAAAAAGAGGATCTAAAAAAAGAATGCTAGACTTAGCGACTCAAAATAGTGAGATTTCTTTATTAGAGAAGTTTAGAAGGGAAGAGCAGAGTCAGTTAAAAACATTAGGTGCTTTAGATGAGTTATCACAAGCTCTTGGACTTGAAAAGTTGTCGGTGATTGAGTCTTTTGACCATTCAAATATTCAAGGTACGAATCCTGTTTCTGCTATGGTTGTTTTTCGAGATGGAAAACCCGATCGGAAACATTATCGAAAATTTAAGGTGAAGACGGTCCTTGGAAGCCATGAGTTTGCGACGACTCAAGAAGTGATAAGAAGACGTTATTCAAGATTGCTAAGAGAAAAAGCAGACCTTCCTGACTTAGTTTTAATGGATGGTGGAAAAATCCAAATGAAGGCTGCTATGGAAGTTCTTGAAGATGAACTAGGCTTATCTATTCCGGTTTGTGGGATGGTAAAAAATGATAAACATAAAACAGCTTCTTTAATTTATGGAGAAAAATTTACTCCTATTGAATTAGATCGAAAAGGACAAGCCTTTCAATTGATTCAAAGAGTCCAAGAAGAGGTTCACCGATTTGCTATAACTTTTCACAGACAAGTTAGAGGCAAGAATACTTTCTCTTCAAAATTGGAGTTAATAGATGGAGTAGGACCAAAAACTAGAAAGAAACTTTTAAGTCATTTTAAGACTACTACCGCAATAAAAAATGCTAGTGTTGAGGAGTTACGGAAGATTGGAATCTCTGAAAAAGTTGCAAGCAATATAATAACAACGTTTCAGAATGAATAAATTATTAAGAGTAAAACTAAAAAATGAAACAGGTAAATTATCTGTTTCATTTTTTAGTTTGCTTTTCAAGACTTAATCTTTGTTTTTTTTGGATGGATGTGCTATCTTTTTGATTGTTGAAAAATAAATAAAAGGTGGTTAAACCAATGAAAAAATGGATGAAAGCTGGTTTCGTTGCTGTGGCTACATTATTAGCAGCATGCGGAGCAAACACAACAAAAACACAAGAAACAACTGTATCAGTTTCAGATGCGCAAGCAAACTGGGATAAAATTGTTGAATCTGGTGTCATTAAAGTATCAACTGCAGGTACTTTATATCCACAATCATTCCATAATGATAATAATGAACTAACTGGTTACGATGTGGAAATCATGAAGGAAGTTGCGAAGCGTTTAAACCTTAAAGTTGAATTTACGGAAATGGGTGTCGACGGAATGTTAACAGCATTAGATAGTGGTATGACGGACATCGCCAACTATTCAATTGAAGAAGGTGCGAAAAACTTCGATGACTATTTACACACTACACCTCATAAATACTCATTTACATCAATGGTTGTTCGTGGAAGCGATAATTCAGGAATCCATTCTTGGGCTGATGTAAAAGGTAAAAAAGCAGCTGGTGCAGCAAGTACAAACTACATGAAGATTGCTAAAAAACTTGGTGCTGAATTAGTTGTTTATGACAACGTAACAAATGATGTATATATGTCTGATTTAGTAAACGGACGTACAGATGTAATTATCAACGATTACTACTTACAATCAATCGCGGTCGCTTTTGCTAAAGATAAATATGACATTAAGATTAACGAAGGTGTTTACGCAAACCCTTATAGTTCAAGCTTCTCAATTTCATTAAATAACACTGTATTACGTGATAAGTTCAATGAAGCGATGGATGCAATGAAGAAAGATGGAACATTGAAAAAAATCTCTGAAAAATTCTTCGCTGGTCAAGACGTAACAGAACCTAAAGAATTCAAAACAGAAAAAATCGATATTTCAGATGTAGACTAATATGTTAAATAAAATCTTCGATATCAGTATTGCGATTAACAATTTTTGGTTTATTCTTAGTGGATTAGGATATACATTAGGAGTCGCATTAACAAGCTTCGTATTCGGAACGATTTTAGGATTTATTCTCGTATTAATGAGACGCTCCAGATTTCGTTTTCTACGTTGGGTTGCAACGTTTCATGTGTCCTTTATGCGTGGAACACCAACGCTAGTGTTTTTATTTTTACTATATTTTGGTTTACCATTCTTAAAAATAACGTTACCCGCTTTAGTCTGTGCTCTCCTTTGCTTTAGTATTGCAAGTAGCGCGTATATTTCTGAAGTATTGCGTTCGGCAATGGATGCAGTGGATAATGGCCAATGGGAAGCAGCGATGTCTCTTGGGATGAGTTATCGTCAAACTTTACAAAAAGTAATCGTACCTCAAGCGTTTCGAATTGCAATCCCACCATTAAGTAATGTGTTACTGGATATGATTAAAGGATCATCACTTGTTGCGATGATTTCACTACCTGATATTTTCCAAAATGCGAAAATTGTAGGTGGTCGCGAACAAAACTATATGACGGTTTATATTTTAGTAGCAATTATTTACTGGATTATCTGTTTGCTTTTCGAACAAGGGCAACGATATTTAGAAAAGAAAATGGCACTTTAATAGAAAATAGTACAGAGAACTGTGTAACAGCAGTTCTCTTTTTTATAGAAACGTTGAAACTATTTGAAGTATAAGAGTTTCTTCGTTAAAATGAATAGGACTCTAAAGAACATTGGTTATCGGAAAGGACACTTATGAATACAAAAACTATTTGGGAGCAACACGGCTTCCACACATTAACACCGATACAAGAAAAGACACAAGAACTGATTAAAGAGGGGACAGATATCGTAGCCATCTCACCAACAGGGACTGGGAAATCATTAGCGTATGTCGTTCCTATTTTGGAAAGAGTAAAAGCAGATAGGACATTGCAAGCTCTTATTGTAGCGCCTTCACAAGAATTAGCCCAACAAATTGGAACAGTAATTAGAGAATGGAAATCTCCAGAAATCCGTGTGCAAGTTTTAGCAGGAGGAGCAAACGTTAAACGACAAGTAGAGAAGTTAAAAGAAAAACCAGAAATTGTTGTCGGAACACCTGGTCGACTATTAGAACTTTCTAAACTTCGTAAATTAAAGCTTCATCAAGTAGAACTACTCGTATTAGACGAGGCAGATTATTTACTAGACCCGGAGCAATTGAATAATACGAGAGAACTTGTAAAAAAACTTCCTTCTGAAAGACAAGTACTTTGTTTTTCAGCGACAAAGAATAAAAATTTAGAAGAAGTGAATAAATGGATTAATATGCAACCGACTTTTGTTGAAGTTTCAGAGGGAAACGCTGCGCATGCGAATGTAATTCATGGATATATTGAATGTCCAACTAGAAAACGGGATGAGGTATTAAGAAAGCTCGCTTTCTCAGAAAATGCAAACCAAGCATTAGTTTTCGTTAATTCGATTGCAAACGCTGCATTACTCGGAGAAAAGTTATCGTTTCATCAAGTCCCAGTTGCACTTTTATCAAGTGATGCTCATCAAACGGAACGTAAGAAAGCTATTGATTTATTTAAAAAAGGCCAGATTCCGTTCTTACTTAGTACTGATGTAGCACAGCGGGGACTGGATATTGAAGATTTACCACTTGTTATTCATTATGATATTGCAGACTCAACAGATCAATATACACATCGATCTGGTCGCACAGGACGAATGGGGAAAGATGGTTTAGTTCTGAGTCTAGTGAACGACCGTGAACTAAGAGACTTGAAGAAAGTTGCTGGAAAACATAAACTAGTTCCATTCGAATTATATGCAGGACAATTAAAACCAGTTGAGCAATTGAAGAAGAAAGAAGGAAGTTCTAAGAAACCAATTCAGAAACGAAAGAAGGGGAATAAGAATGGAAATCATCGAGGATTTAAAAAGTCAAATTAGTTTCTTCGGATTTGAAATGACAGATACCGATAGCTTAATAGCTTTAGATAAAGGAGAACAGAACTTTGTACTCTTTTGGGCTAAAGATGGTTTCGTTCTGTTTGAAACTTCTAAAGAAGGTGTTTGGAGAGCAAATAGACCCATCGTTATTCCTTCAAATCGTATTCAAAAAGTTTCTTTTGAAAAGAGGCTCTTAGGAAATCCGAAACTAATATTGCAATATTTAGATAAAGAGGAGACTTTCGTTGTACCGATGAAATGCAGATTTCATCAAAATCAAAAAACAGAAGTAAAGAAATTCATTAATACAATAGAAGGATTAAAAGGGTAGTTGTATGGAAAGTATAAGTTCACCTAAGAACGAAAAAATTAAGGAGCTTGTTAAACTTCAGACTGCAAAAGGTCGTAAGAAAGCAGGGATGTATCTTCTTGAAGGGGAACACCTTGTTGAAGAAGCGATTAAAGAAAGAGCTCAGATTAAGTTGATAGTGGTTACCAGTAATCGTCTTGAAGACTATAAAAATCTGTTAGCCCAAACAGATGTACAGGTGCTAGTTGTATCACAAGACGTCTTCCATAAGTTATCAATGACGGAGACGACTCGAGGGATTTTAGCAGTTGTTGAAATTGTTAAGCAGGAGATATTACCTCATAAAGGTCGTTTCATTGTGTTAGACGCTGTTCAAGATCCTGGTAATTTAGGAACGATTGTAAGAACGGCTGATGCTGCTGGTTTTGATGCGGTTGTTTTAGGGACGGGGACGGTTGATTTATATAACGACAAAGTTCTTCGCTCCATGCAAGGAAGTCATTTTCACATTCCCGTTTTCCAAGCGAACTTACAAGAATACTTGCCAATACTCAAAGAGAAGGGTGTTCAAGTGGCTGTTACAGCATTGCATCGAGATTCAAAGGATTATTCAGTCTTACAAGGAGCAACAGATGTAGTTATTGTCGTTGGTAATGAAGGCCAGGGAGTCTCTGAGGACGTGATTGATTTAGCGGATGTCGTAGTGACAATTCCGATGTTTGGAAAAGCGGAATCATTGAACGTTTCAATTGCTTCAGCTTTATTAATGTATAAAACGAAAGAAACGAAGGAGTAATAAATGGATAATAGACCAAATCCAATGGGAAGAAAACGTCCCATTCTTGATACTGTTAAAACTATGACAATTATTTTCTTTGCTTTAAGTGCCATTGCAGCTTTATATGATTTTGCCTTAGCTGCGAGAGTACTAATCATGGCGATAGTAATGTTGGTCATCTATACCATCATGTTATTTTCAAAAAAGCATAAATTAGATGATAGAGAAAAAGAAACCGAAGAGTCGTAATGAAGCTGTAAAATCGATTGACAGAATATTCGTCTTTAGGTATAATAATTTAGTACTGTTTCAGTAGCTCAGCAGGATAGAGCATTCGCCTTCTAAGCGAACGGTCGGGGGTTCGAATCCCTCCTGAAACGTCTAACTTAGGAAGAAACGCTGTAATAACGGCGTTTCTATTTTTTTGTTCCGCGAATGTTCCGCGGGTTAAAATTTCTTTGATTTTTTGAGCTTCTGTTACCCTCATATCGTCCAAAATATGAGCGTATGTTTTTAGGGTTATATTAGCGTCCGCATGGCCTAGACGACGGCTTACGGTTAGTAGTTGGACACCTTGCGACAATAGTATACTAGCGTGTGTATGACGCAACGCATGAAATGTTACGATTTTTTCTATTCCGGCACGTTTTAAAGCGTGTTCTAGTGTTTTGTTGACGGCGTTATTAGACATTCTAGTAAAGACGCGTTCATTATTCCGTGGTAGTTGCTGTAATACGTCTAACAACTCACTGTTAACCTCTATTGTTCGCTTGCTATTCTTAGTTTTACCGTCCGTGAAATCATTAGTATAGTGGTAGTCGAAACCTTTCTCGATACGTATAGTACAATTCTCAAAGTCGATACAGTCCCATGTTAAACCTAAACACTCACCAAACCGTGCCCCTGTATACATACCGAGCAAAATAACGTAACGGGCTGTATATTCCGGTTGTATCCCGTCCATAATAGCTTCGTGTAAGGCATTAAATTCTGTATAACTTAAATGCTTTATATCCTCATCCTTTGTACGCTCGTCGTTACCTTTGATAACAACCGCAACGGTAGGATCATAAACCAATATTTTCGATTGTATAGCGTGCTTTATACAAGCCTTAACGTAATCGTGATATTTCTTTACGGTCGGTTTAGAGCGAGTGAGAGCTAGCGTATTAAGAAATTGCTGATAACTATCAATCGTAATATCTTTTAACGGCACGTTGTAATATTCCCGGACGTAATCCGTAATAGTTTCTAAACGTCGCATACTCTTATATGCAATAGTTCCATCTTTATATAGTTTAGCCCAATTTTCCATGTAGTCCGCTAGTAACATTTTTTCTTTACTGAAATTCTTACCTTGCAACATTTCGTTTTCACGTAATATTGAAGCGTCTTTAGCCTCGCCTTTAGTCTTAAAACCACCTTTAGAAACGGCTTTTTGTTTTCCGTCCTCGTAATAGTAGACCTTATACGTCCACGTTTTACCTCTTTTATAAATGCTAGCCAAAGTTAACTCCTTTCAGAACATATGTTCTTATTTTGTTAAAATAAATAGCCTATTTTAAGGCTATTTATTATGATATTCTTGATATTTTTCGGGTAGTTGGTTATCGAAAAGCTTACTAGCTTTTTTAACATGATCATCAACAATCTTTAAAGCTCTGTTTATTTTTTCTTTATTCCCGGTAATACCGACTTTGTAAAATTCTGATAGAGCGTTATATAGTTTCAAAATAGGTTGAATATCCTTATCCGGGAATACCTTTTTATTGATAACGTCCGTTTTTAAATTTTTCATATCGTCATTTATACGGGCGCTAAAGTTGCTAAAGTTCTTTATGCTAGTATCTAATTTGTTTTCTTTAACGTCTATAGCAAATTGATATATGATGTTTGTGTTTTTAAATAGTTCCTCTTTAATTTCCTCGAGGTTTTCGTCTTTCAATTTAGCGTTTGTTTTTATTTCTGTAGTAGATACTGTAGTTTCTAAAACGGTTGTTACGGGTACGGTAGTTTCGCTAGAAACCTTAGTATCAGACGCCTTTTGAGAGCAACCAACTAAAACTAGAGTAGTTGCAAGTAACAAAACATACTTTTTCATATTAAATATTCCCTCATTTCCTCTTTAATGCCGTAAACCGTCTTTAACTTATCGAAAGTTTCCGCATACTCTGAATAGTGTTCTTTATATAATTCTACCATTAATTTAGTAGCGAATATATCCGCTTCCGTCTCTAACTTACCTTTACCACCATAATGGGCCGAGTAACAGCCGTTTAACCCGTAATGTTGCATAGCGTGGTATAACTCATGAGCGCATACAAGATGTTTTAAGTTACTATCTCTTAATTTATTGTTGATCCATACTAAAGGCGTATCCTCTGGCGTGGATAACAACAAACCTTTAACGTTCCCCGGCAACCCCTTAAATTCATATTCAATACCTTTTTTATCCGCTATCTCAAACGGGTTAGCCGTACAATAGTTACTAACTAACTGTTTAATATTCAACTAATCACTCCTTACTATCTTTAATTCTTTGCCAAAGCATACCGCGTATCATTCCGTCAAGTTGTAATTTTTCTTCGTCGGTTAATTCCACACCGTCGTAACTCATAACAATATCATTACGTTTCAAAGCTTTATCAAATTTAATAACGTCTTCATCAGTAGCCCAATCGGGAACACCTCGACCGAGTAAATAGTCTGTAGAAACGTTAAAGTATTCAGCAATCTTTAACAGCATTTCGGGAGAAAGGTTACGTCTTCCACTTTCCCAATGACCTACAGACGATTGAGTAGTGCCGAGAATTTTAGCTAATTCCGCTTGAGATAAATTCTTTTTTAATCGTAATTCAGACAAAATATAACCCGTATTCATACTTTCGCCTCCTTTAGTTTGTTTGTATTTCAGTTGTATTATAACCTAATACAAAGAGTATTATAAAGAAAATAAATTATTTTTTAAAAAATAATACTTTAGGTATTGCAAAGTAGTACATATTGTAGCATGATGTAATCAAGCAAGAGGAAAGGAGGTTAATATATGACCTTTAAAGCATATATCCAAAAGCAAAGAAAAGCCTTAGGATATAGCCAAAACCAACTCGCGACACTACTCGGCACCGCTCAATCAACTGTAGGACATTGGGAAACGGGTAGACGCGTTCCGAGTGATAAACAGATTTTCAAAATGGCCTTGCTTTTTAAAGAACCGGCCGAGAAAATTTTTTTAATCAAGAATAGTACATTACGTACTAATTGAAAATACAAATAGGAGGAACAATGGAAGAAACAGAATTTAAGGAATTATTTTTTAAAGCTTTTCGAAACGATAGGGAAAAATTGAAAAAATGGTTAGAAATACAAACGACACCTCTAACTACTAAAGAACTATGTGAGGCGACAAAAATCAATATAAATAGTTGGTATAAGTCTAACGTAAGAAACTTACCCGAGGTTGTCGCTTTAAGAGATCGAGTTACAAATAAGAGTATTATCTACAAACCCGAGGCGGTAGAGGTAGTAGCTCGCTTATGGAAAGAAGATAAATTGAGGAAAGGAGAAAGGACAGCATGACGAGAGTTGAGCTAGAGCAACAACGTAAAGACGAGTTACTAGCAATTAAAAGAAATGTTAGAAAAGTGCTAATAAAAAAATCTTTTAGTCTTTTAGGTTTAGTGGCGTTCGCAACCGCCGTAACGTTGCTAATCGGTTATTTAGCTATAGGGGCGCAAGAACAACAGTTTCATGAGGTCGAGTTATGGAAAGACGGGAAATATGTATATCCACAATAAAAAAGCCAACGCGGGCACGTTGACTAAGTAATAAATACCTAAGGAGATTATACCATGAATGAATATGAAACGAAACTACACGGCCAATATTTAGAGCCGGAAGAAGACGAAATTTTCGGGGAAGATTGGAACGGAAACAATATTTATTTTGGGGACGAATATTTCGACATAGACGGAAATTTAGTGCTCGTTGATGATGTTGATGAGTTCATAAGAGAAAACTACTCGAGATTTACAGCGGGAGGAAGATAGGAAATGAAATTACACGAAAAATTAATAGCTATTCAAACGAAACTGAAAGCACCTAAAGGACAGTATAACAGTTTCGGAAATTTTAATTATAGGAGTGCCGAGGATATTTTAGAGGCGGTTAAGCCTTTAAACGCGGAACAAGGACTACTACTAACAATCACGGACGAAATTAAAGAGGTAGGCGGACGTATTTACGTGGTAGCAACCGCGACAGTATCAGACGGGACGGACGAGTTAAAAGTTAGCGCGTTCGCTAGAGAACCGGAAAACAAAAAAGGAATGGACGAAAGTCAAATTACGGGGGCTACATCATCATACGCACGTAAATATGCTTTAAACGGCTTGTATGCTATCGACGATAACAAGGACGCGGACACCGACGAACACAAACAACAGCAAGAAAACGCGCTTAAGAAACAACCAGCGCAAAAGCAACAACAAAAAGAACCAACGGAAAAAGAATTACATGAGATCGTTGAAAAATATGTACGAAACATTGAGGCGTTAGGAGTAGAAAGGGCACAAATAGTTGACTATGTATGTAATAAGCATAGCGTCGGTAATTTATTCGACTTAAAACCTAACGTTCTAGTAGGAGAGTTGAAAGCAATTTATTTAAGCAAAAAAGGGCAAACGCAAAGTAAAGGAGGAAAAACGAAAACATGGTAACAGAATTAGCAAAGATTACAAATAATTTCGAGATCACGCAAAATTTAGCAGGCGAATACGAGGTAACTAATTATCAACTAATTTTAGATACCTTGCAAGCGTACGCGGAAAATATCGACGAGGTGTTAATTGTAACAACGGACGAAAACAGCGTAAACGGGGCAAAGGCAACTAAGAAAGAATTTAAAGAAATGACGGAAGCAATCGAGCTAGCTTTTGAAACGTTTATGAAACAGATTGAGCCCGTAACAAAAGCCTGTTTAGATTTTAAACGCGTGTTTAAAAAAGCCGAGGAAAATATCGACGCGAAAATTAAGAGTGTTTATGTCGAATGGATTAAAGAGGCAATTTTTGAATATCAACGTCTAGCAAGTTTTGACGTTACCTATGAAATGTTAGATCCTAAGGCTTTTGCTCGTAAACAAACTAAAAAGAGCATTTTCGAGGCTGTAGAAAAGGAAATTATCAGACTAGAGGAAGCATACGCGAAAGAGGAAGAAGAACGACAAACGCTAATTAAATATTGCAAGAAAGCCGGACAGCCTTACGAGGCGTTTATCCCTCTACTTGGTAATCAAGAATTAAACGACGTACTGAAAGCCGTTGACAAGGCGGAAGAGCAACAGAAAGAACGCGAGAAAGCGGAAGAAGAACGACGCAAACAGCAAGAAGAACAAGCGCAACAAGATAAAGAGGCCCGCGAAACTATTATTGATGAAATCGTACCACAACTAGCGCCTACAATGGACGCCGGAACATGGACGACAAATGAAGCTGAAAGACAAGAGTTATGGACGCTTAAATTATGGTTAAGCGAGAGAGAAAAAGAGTTATTAAAACAATTCTTATCAGATAACAATATTCAAATTGAAAGCGTTGAGTAGTCAATGGACTTTAACGCAACACTAAAAAGCAAAAAAGCGGGCGTTTTAACGTTCGAGGCGGACATTGATATAAAACTACCAACTTATCTCAAAAACACAGACACGGGCTTATATCAAGCAAATATAACCATATTAGATCCTCGCGGAATTACAAGAGACCAAAGAGGCTATATATACGGCTTGTTTAACGACATATCCGAGTATACGGGCTACCCGCCGGAAATCGTAAAAGATTTTCTAAAAGGCGAATTTACAACCGAGAAACGGCCCGACCTCGAAAATTTAAGCCTTGCATTTAATGCTATAAGCCAATACGACGCGGGCGAATTTATAGAGTTTATTTTAGAGTGGTGTTTCAAAAATGAGGTGCCGTTTAGACATCAAAAATATTTTGTTGGTAGCGAGCACACTCGAATGTTGTTTCTATATCTTAAATACCGTAAATGCTTTATAAGTGGCGACCGTGGCGACGTGGCCCACTTTGAGGCGGTAGGTATGGGACGTAATAGAAACAAGATAGACCATTCAAAACACCGCTTTATGTGTTTACGGCGCGACTACCATATAGAACAACACACAATAGGCCTAGAGGCGTTTTGTGAGAAATACAAAATAATTCCAATCAAACTCACACCTCAACAAGTGAAAGAGTTCGGAATTGGTAAAGAAATACTAGAAGAACAATTTATATACAAAAAGGAGTATTAAACAATGAGTAAAGAATACATTTTAGCAATTATGAATAAAAAGGACGGTTATTTAGTACAAGACATTGAATTTAAAGACGAATTAAGAATTAAAATCAATTCTTGCGACGCTGTAAAATGCGCTAAACATGTTGCGGTTAGAGATAATGACGCGGAATTTACAGAAAAGGCTTTAGAACGTGCGAACAAAACCGCGGAAATGCTCACGGGAGAAGGTAAAAAATATATCCCGGTAGTGATCGAGTGTGATATTAAAGTTACTACTTTAGACGGGGAAGAAATCGATCGTATGAAATTGGTTGAAGAATACCAAAACAATCCGTTTGAGTTCTTAAAAGAATTATTAGACTAGAAAGGACGGGAGGAAATGGCACGACCACGCAAAGACGGGCTCGACTATTTCCCGCTAGACGTTAATTTTTTATCAGACCTCAAAATTAAGAAGATTATAAGAGCCTACGGGGCGCAAGCAGTAGCCGTGGTAATGAGCATACTTACTACGGTTTACCGTGATAATGGATATTTTGCAACCTATGATGATGACTTAATTTTTATCATAGCGGACGAATTGAAATTAGAGGATAGCTACGTTAAGGACGTGATAGAAAAAATGATAGAGGTTGAATTTTTAGACAAAAAACAAAAAGAAGAAAACAAAATATTGACGTCTATCGGAATACAAGAACGTTATTTAAAAGCGTGTGAGCGCCGAGTTAAAACGACATTAAACGCGACTTACAACCTATTAAATGACAGTTCAAACGAGTTACCGCAAACGGAAAGTACAGATAAAGAGAGTTTCTGTAAACAGAAATCTCACTCAACAGTAGTAAATGATAGCGAAGGTACACAAAGTAAAGAAAAGGAAAGTAAAGAAAAGGATAGTAAAGAAAAGGAAAGTAAATTAATTAATATATCCAATTCTGAAAAAGACAAAATAATAAATGAACAATTTGAAGCTTTGTGGAAAATGTACCCTAGAAAAGAAAGAAAAAACGACGCACTAAAAGCATATAAGAAAGCAATAAAAAAGGGTATTGATCCTTTAATTATAAAAAAAGGAATTATTGAGTATAAAAACTATTTAGAGGTTAACAAAACTCAACCGGAATACGTTGCACAAGGCGGAACATGGTTTAACCAAGAACGTTGGAACGACGATTACAGCTATTTAAAAGCGAACGGTTTAAGGTTTGGTAACAATACAAATACAAATACTAAAGTTCCTATGGTTCATTGGACAGCTAACAATAGATAAAGAGGTAAGAATGCAAGATAGATACAACTTCACAATTCACGGGGAATGTGTGGCAAAAGCCCGCCCCCCGGTTTACACAATACGGACACGTATACACACCAGCTAAAACGAAAGAATACGAGCGGTTAATTAAGAGTGTAGCGCGTGAAAATAATATCCCGTGCATAACAACGGCTTTAAAAATCGACATAACAATATACAAGTCAATTCCGGCTAGTTGGACTAAGAAGAAGAAAGCGCAAGCGTTAAACGGATAATTGCTACCGGTCATTAAACCGGACATTGACAACTATGTTAAAGCCGTTTTAGACGGGTTAAACGGACTATTGTTTGTAGACGATAAACAAATAATCGAACTAACAGCAAGAAAGAAATATAGCGAGAGCGCAAGAACGGAGGTTACAGTTTGGGCAATTTAACAGTATTAGAGCGAATTTTCTTAGAACATTTAAACTACGGCGTGGAAAACGCCGTTACAAGTAAGTTACTAGCACACAAATTTAAAATTGATAGACGACGTGTTATGAAGACGGTTAGTGATATGTGTCGTAAAGGCGTGCCAATCGTTGCGACACGTTGCGGAAGACATAAAGGCTATTTCCTAGCAAGTAACAAACACGAATTAAACGAATATATTAAACCGCTAGAAGCGGAATACCACGAGGCTATGAAACGTATTAATAAATTAAAAGCGTTGACTAGCGACGATTATAAAAAAGTAGAGCTAACAAGAAAGGGAGTATTTAGCAATGATCAATAATGTAGTAGTAACCGGAAGACTTACGCGAGCTGTAGACTTGCGCTATACAAGCAACGGGACGGCTTTCGCGTCGTTTACGTTAGCGGTTGACCGACCTTTTAGAAATCAAAATAACGAAAAAGAAACCGACTTTATTAATTGTGTAATGTGGCGGAAATCGGCGGAAAACCTAGCTAATTACACTAATAAAGGTTCGTTAATTGGGGTTGAGGGACGTATTCAAACACGTAACTACGATAACGGACAAGGACAACGTGTTTATGTTACCGAGGTACTAGCAGAAAGATTTACATTCCTAGAAAGTGCAAAAACAGCGAATAACGACGTTTTGAATGACGGGGGTACAAATAGACTAGGAGTGAATAATAATCAAAATTCTATGGGGAATTTTGGAAATTCCGACCCGTTTACGAGCAATGGCGACGTGTTTAGTGTGAATGATGATGATTTACCATTCTAAAACCAATAAAAAGAGATTTGATAATTTAATCAATGTGGATATTGGGGATAAGATAAAAGTCCCTGATTTCAAAAGCGGTCAAATTGAAATCAATAACGATTTTAGCGTTTTGAGTAAAAGCGTACATGAAGCCCTAACGCAACAACGAGACAACGCTTATAAGAAGCTTGCGGAAGAGTTAGGATATACGCCTATAAACGTTGTCATAGAGAGTTATCCGACAACGATGGAAGAACTTCCAAACGGCAATTTATTGTTTACAACAAATTTCAGATTTAAAGAAGCTAAACAGGAAAAGGAGAAAAAAGAAATGCAAAATAAATATAAGTTGTTGAAAGATGAAACAAGAAGAAGTCCACACGGCGATACGCTTTACAGAATTGAAGCGTTAAAAGATTTTTATGGCGTTAGAAAAGGCGATAAAGGTGGCTACATTCAAGGACAATGGAATTTATCTCAAAGTGGCGATTGTTGGATTCATGATGAGGCTTGTGTTTGGCAAAATGCAGTAGTATCTGAGGACGCAACAATTCGTGATGAAGCTAAAGTGTATGGAGAAGCAATTGTTCGAGGAGATACAGAGGTACACAGTACGGCGAATGTGTTTGAACATGCAATCATTGATGATTGTGCGGTAGTTGGTTATAGCGCTACAGTTAAGGGGAATGCTCACATATCAGAGGACGCTTATATTTGCGACAACTCAATTATTCGTGGTAATGCTAAAGTGTTAGGAGATTCACGTATCAGAGGTCGTTCAGAAATTTACGGGAATGCTGTAATTAAAAATGACTCATCAATTTCAGATTCATCATGTACTGATTTCGTTATTGTTGATGGCGCGAGAGTAATTAATAGCAAAGTATATGATAACGCTGTTATAACAGGCGGTGTTGAGATTGAAAATGCAAAAATCACAAAAAACGCTGTTGTTAAAAGCAACATAGATTATTTGACTTTGAAAAATAATTGGACTAGCGGAAGAACATTCACATATACACACTCAAATAAACTGTACTCTGTTGGTTGCTTCACAGGAACGGGCGAGGAACTGATTGAAAAAGCGTATAAAGATAGTCAAACATCAGGAAAATTCTATGAAAACGCCGTGAAATATGTTGAAAGTGTTTATAAATTACATGAGGAGTTAGGAAATCTTGAAAACAACAATAACCGTTGGGAAATGCCATTTTAAAATCGTTAAAAAGCTAGAAAACACGTACATTGTCGAAAGAAACAACGAAAGTACATTACGGCTAATAGGAGAGTGGATTACAAAGAATGAGTAACTATTTAATAAAAGTTGGGAATTTATTTTATTCCGGGACTAACAATTATGAAGCGCAAGCGGGTTATTTAGACAAGAAACACCCTAAAAAGTTAGTGGTTTTAAATAAATTTGATTTTAACGCAATGATTTTTCCTAACAAGCAAGAAGCGCAAGCCGTTGCCGACTCGCTTAAATATGATTGTGAAATTATCAAATTCAGACAAGAGGAAAAATTGCCGGACGTTGAATATTTAAGAAGCGCCGAGGTTGCTAAAGACGCGTTACAAGACATTATAGACGAATACGGCGAACGTAAAGCCCGTGAATTGTTGAGAGTATCAAACTATACGTTTGATAAGGTATGGAAAGGTCAAGCGGACGAGGTTTGGGATCAGCTAATTATTAATACTCTTAAAACCATGATAAACCTCGGACATACAGAATTAAAAATGTATATGCACCATAGAAAAGACTTGATGTACCAACAAAGAAAACAACGACTTTAGAGGTGAGTATATGGAAATAATGACTAAGGTAACTTGTCCTTACTGTAAACAGTGGTTAAATATTGAAAGTTTCTTAACTTTAGACGACCTTAAAAACGAATGTACGTATAAAGAGTGTTACGTGTGTAACAAACATTTTTCGCTTTGTTTAAAAACTAATATTCACGCTAGAGCATTAGACATTGAAACGGAAATAGAAGACCTTACACGTTCAATAGAGCTATTTAGAAAAATGGACGCAAGACACCCGCTTTTAAAAGACGCTCGATCTAGTAAGTGGCGTAAAAAGGAACTAGAAAAGCTATACAAGCTACAAAAGGAGAATGAAAAGAAATGAATAACGAATTAATTAGCAAAATTGCCGAGTTGTTACAAATTACGACGCAAAAAGCGAGTGAGCTATACCCTGTATTGGTTAACGAAACCGTGTTAAATAGCGTTATCAATAATTCAGTTTTAGCAATTATTGCCGTTGACGCTTTAGCTTTCTTATTTTGGGACAATGTAGAGGATTTAACGAGAGAAAAAACAAGAAATTTCATTACAGCGTTGCTAATCACTTTAACGTTAGTATCTGGCGTGTTTTATATTTTTAAACCGTTTCTAACGCCTAACATTACGTTTTTAAACGGGTTATTTAACAAATAAGGAGTGATGAAAAATGAGTAACGTACAAACACAAAGAGGGCTAGAACTCGAAATTATGGGACTTGAAGACAAGCTAGCTTACAAGAAAGATATTTTAAAAACATTGAGAACGATTGATACAAACGGCCGTTACTATTTAGGTTGCGACGGAATTATTCACGAATTGGTACCAACTGTTAATAATTTAACGTGGCAAAAGGCTATTAATCAAAACAATACGTTTAAGACAGTTAAAGACGCGGAAAAAGAGCGCGACAGACGAGAGCTGTTGTATGAGGTTAACCAATTCCGCGACGAGTGTAACAACGGCTGGTTCCCGGATTGGTCGAACTTTAATCAAATTAAATGTTTTATCGGGTTTCAAAGGGGCGTTTTTGAGGCCTGTGCCAATTGGTCGTTAGCTAATTTTTCCGAGTTTGGATATTTTAAAAATAAAAAAGATTGTGAAAAAGCTATCGAGAAATTCGGCGACAGAATTAAAAAGCTATACATTGACTAGGAGGAGACGTTATGGAATTGTTAAAAAATCTTAAAAAACAAAGAGCAGAATTAGATAAGAAGATTGAAACATTAGAATACGCGGAGCGCGTGTTTGAAGAAGGAGACCAAATTTGGTTTGTTGACCATTTCGGAAACGTTGAATGTGGAAAGTGGGGTAATTTTGCATGGGTTGATGGTGCATTCAATCAAGGGCATATCTTCAGAACTAAAAAAGAAGCTGAAACGGAAGCAAAGAGAAGAAACTTACTAACACGATTCAGATCGTTCAGAGATGAGTGTAATGATAGATGGAAGCCTGATTGGAATAATGAAGATAAAAAATGGAATATTCGTTATATGGAAAATAGTTTTTTAACAGAATTGGCGTTTGAGTCGAATTCTTTTTCAACATTCGGCTGTTTCAAAAACGAAGAAGACGCCCAACGTGCCATTGATCTATTCGGTGACGAAATTAAAGAACTATTCGTGGATTGTGAGGAATGTGAGTGGTAGAAAACATGACCTTAACATTACAAACGGACGCGTACGGAACACGATACGTAAAGATAGACGCGACAAATATTGACCGTATACAAGGTGAAACAGGCGGGCTAAAAACAATCGTTTGTTATAGAGGTGTAACGTGGAATAAAGAGGGCAAAATGAGCTACGTAAACACAAATATAACAGTATTCGAGCCGGTGGAAGACGTTATTAAAAAGTTCGAGAAAAGTGGGCAAAGAATGAGAAGCTTTCAATGCTACACGGACGACCGAGAAATAGAGAGAGTTATCAACGGGGGTTACTAACAATGACAAAAGACACAATTTATTTAAAATCGGGCGACGCTTTCATAATTATGTGGGAGGATAGTATCGAGATAGTACAGCCCGACGGCAACAGTTGTATAGCTAGACGGCTAGAGAAAAATAAAAGTTCAATCGAGCTAATTAAACGAACGCCGGACGAGGTAAAAGAAATTGCCGAGCGTTACGAGAAACAAAAGAAAAAGCTTCTATTTAGTATTGAGCGTAACCCTTATGCAAATACTACCGAAATACAAATAGGATCACATAACATACGTTATACGAATTGAAACCTAACGGGAGATATAGGAAAGGAGTTATAACATGGACACGGACTTAAAAGACCCCCGCGGTAAAATTCGTTGCATACAACAAGCGGAAGAAGAAAGAAAAGCACAAAACGGCAAAAAATTATTTTCAGAGGATCTATATATGAAACATTGGAAGAAAGTTATAAAAAGAATGAACGATAGGTTAGATGAAATGGAAAGGCGTAATAAACAATGAATACACCAATTTTAACACCGAAAACACTACTACTAATCACGTTACACGGATACAAAGACCGGGAGTGTGAAAGAGAATGATTGAATTAAACACAGAAGAAGGCACTAAACTAGAAATATACGATACTAGCTGTATCTTATCCATGAGAGAGCTATATGGCGGGCTTAAAGGAGAGTACACTAGCTTAACAATAAGTGGCCTAACTAGTAGCGTAACAGTCTTAGAGACTAAGAGACAGATAGAAAGAATGTTGAAGCTAGAGCGCGAGCAATCAAAAGACCACGAAAACTACACTAACCGCGTATATAGATACATTAGCAAGATAGTGTATAAGAAAAAGGACGCGAGATACAGAGAAGACCTAGAATATATAGAATATGTAATAGTAACAGCTACGAAAAGCGGGAAAGTAACGGCCATAGACCAGAACGGCCGAGAAATAGATATAGCGGAAACTTATAAAGTAGAGAGCGGGTTACAGCAAGCGGACAATATCATAGGACTAGAAGAAAATTTTTTCATAAAGGCTATAGGTAAGGGGCGTTATTGGAAATAATTAAAGTATATGACGCCTATAACGAAAAGGGGTAAAACAATGAAATTTATTAAATTAAGAAACGGAATGAGAAAAAGCAACAGTTATACAGTAAATATTGATAATATCGCTTGCATTGAAACGATTGTATCAGAAGATGGAAAGGTTAAAACATGGATACAAGGAAAAGGGTTTGAAAACGGCGAACTATACGTAAAAGAAACGGAAGACGAAATTTTACAAATGATAAAAGACGTTGAAAAACTATCTTGTTTATCGTAAGCGGGGGGGGAATAAATGGACAAGTCAGAACTAGCATATTTTGAAAAGTTATTTAAAGACTATCACACGTACAACAAGAAAATACTATTAAGAAAAGCGGAACTAACAGTAAAAGAAATCGACGAAAACGTTGGAGGCGGTAAGAGCAACATACGAGCGAAAACAGTCGAAAATATGGTTATCAAAAATCTATCAGACGATAGGCTTGTTTTCCTCGAAAAAGTGTTAGAAGCTATTGAATACACTTTAGACATGATCTACATCATCAACCCGCAATTTAAAACGTTGATCGTTGAAAAGTATTTCAAAAACGGCGGTATTGAAACGTGGGAAGACGTGGCAAAACGTGTAGGTTGGTCTACCAGTCAAGCGTATAACATTCGCTATAAGACTTTAGAAATTTTTGCAAACAGATTAGGACTAGCAAACACGCTATAACTTTAGAAAAAAGACTGTAGTTTTCCACTAACTTTTAATATATATTGGTATTGTAGAGAGTTGGCGGAAAGCTATTTTCTTTATTTCTTTTTCTATAAAGGGGGGTAACACCCCTGTAACACTCGGTAGTGTAACGTAACACGCTCGCTAATCAAAAAGCCTGATGATTTTAATCCTTTAGTTTGTGTATTTCTACTGTATTTATTTCAAGCGAGAAACAGCGGTTCAAGCCCGTTACGAGTGATAGCCGTATTAAACGGCGCACCTCCCAACATTTTTGTTATTCATGGTTGGTACTCCATATTTTCCCTCTCGTTATCCTATCGCGGGAGGGTTTTAATAAAGAAAACAATAAGTCTTTAAACACACTAGGCGGTATCTTTATGCTAGATACTAAACTCAAAAAAGTCAGCGCTAATTTATTAGTGCCCAGTCGTTCCATTTCTGCCGAGCGTTTGTAAGACTTTTAGCTAACAGGCCTAGTTTCGGAACGACTGATACGTATACATATTTCCTCGGCGTGCTATCTATCCGGAAATGGTAGCGCGGAATATAAAAGATAGATAAGGCCGTTTCAACTTTTTCGGGGTTAGAGAAACAAAACTGTACAGCGTACTACACCGGCGGAGAGGGGCAAGGTTACGTTTACGGGTTGTTTGATAAGGTTGAATAAAGGCGCCTAGCTAGTGCCCTAAAACCTAGTTAAATGACTCTAGTATTCTTGTTAGGGTTCAACTCCCTATGTAGTAATAGAACGAGCTATACGTCGCAATAGAGTATAGCTAAAAAATATTGTTTAGACGTCTGAAAAGGCGTCTTTTTTGTTATATAGAAAAGAGGTAAAAGGAAATGAAAACAGAACTAACAAAGCATATAGAGTATTTATTATTCAAACATACAAACATACTAGGGACTTACGGCTGTAAAGAGGTTAAAATCGGCGGGACTTTCACAAAAGAATACATAACACCGCACGTGGAATATGTGGACTATATGACGGTAGACTCAAAAGGCGTAATAACTTGCTATGAAATCAAAACGAGTAAACAAGACCTATACAGTGATAACCGCTTATCATTCCACGGGCACAAAAATTATATTGTAATGCCAGAAGAATTGTTTAACGAGGTAAAAAATGAAAGTGATTTTTTATGGTTGGTTAATAAAAAAGCTGGCGCAATAGTCGTTAATGATAAAGGCGAATTAAAAAAAGGGTTTGAATGTTACAAAACAGACTTACCAATAGGGAAAGCAACAATATTATTAGAGTCATTCGCTAGGTCTACAGCTAGAGAGACGGCGAAACTATACGAATTAGAACACAAGAACGAAACAACCTAGAAAGGGGCAAAAAGGACGTGAAGACTTGACAGAAAAAAGTATAAGAGCAGGCACGAAAAACTTAAAACCGACTAATACGTTAACCGTGGAAGAACGGAAGATACTTGCACGAAAAGGCGGAATAGCTAGCGGAAAAGCAAGAAGAAAAAAAGCGGACTTAAAAAAAGCAATAAAAACTATTCTAGCTATGGACGTTACAAACCCTAAAGACATTAAAAAGTTAGAGTCGGTAGGCTTAGAGTTAACATACGAGAATTTAATTGCTTACGCAACAGTTGAGCAAGCCTCGAAAGGAAACCAGCGAGCAACGGAAAACGTAATTAAGCTAGCGACTACCGAGAAAGACAAACACGACATAGCGGAACAAAAAGAACGTATCAAAGCTATGAAGATGAAGAACAAACAAGCGCTAGAGTCGGGGGGGTTGGAAAATGGCGAAATTATCATTATCAACGACATTCCAAGCGAGTAAAAATATAAACCCGACGTACTACAAGGTATGGCACACACAAAAGCCGTACATTGTGTTAAAAGGCGGACGTAACTCGTTTAAGTCTTCCGTAATTGCATTGTTATTAGTGTTTAAGATGGCGCAAGCAATACAAAAAGGGCAACGGGTAGAAATAGTTGTTATCCGGAAAGTAGCGAACACGTTATACGACAGCGTCTATCAACAAATTAAATGGGCTTTAGATAAGTTCGGACTAGCTGACAAGTTCGAGCCTCGTAAAAGTCCGTACAAGATCATACACAAAGAAACCAATAGTACGTTTCACTTTTACGGACAAGACGATTACGAAAAACTAAAGTCAAACAAAGTAGGCGGAATTATTGCCGTATGGTATGAGGAAGCGAGCGAGTTTAAAAGCTCGGAAGAATTCGACCAATCAAACGTAACGTTTATGAGGCAAAAGCACCCGGATTATGACCGAGTACAATTCTTTTGGTCTTATAACCCGCCTCGTAACCCCTATAGTTGGATAAACGCTTGGACGGAAAGCCTAAGAGGTAGCGAGAGTTATTTAATACATGAGTCTAGTTACCTAGACGATACACTCGGTTTCGTAACGGAACAAATGTTAGACGAGATAGAGCGTATCAAACGGAACGACTATGACTATTACAGATATTTATATCTAGGTCATGCCGTCGGTTTAGGGAATAACGTTTATAACATTGATTTAATGAAAGGTGTAGACGCTGTACCGAAAGATGAGCGACCAATATATTTATATTTCGCAAGCGATACGGGGCACCAACAAAGTGCGACTACATCATTATGTTTCTTGTTGACGCATAAACTCGGCGAACAAAAGCCGAGAATATATTTATTAGATACGTACTATTACAGCCCTAAAGGGAAAGTACACAAAAAGGCACCTAGTCAGTTGTCAAAAGATTTATATGAGTTTGAAACGTTAATGAGTAACAAACTTAAACGTACATCAATACGTAACAGAACAATGGATAGTGCCGAGGGTGCCGTTCGTAATCAATATTTCGAAGACTATAATATACGCTGGCACGCTGTTAATAAAAAGAAAAAGGTTGTAATGACTGAATACGTCCAATCGCTGTTAGCGGAGGGGCGTTTTTATTATCTCAAAACACCTAACAATCTAGAGTATTTTATCAACGAGCATAAAACATACGCATGGGACGAAAGAAGCCTATTGAATGATGACCCGCAAGTTATTAAAGAGAATGATCATACTTGCGACGCGTTTCAATATTTCGTTATGGATAACCTACGCGACCTAGGGCTAGAGCATTAAAGGAGGTGAGCGAGTGCATTGGTTAAACAGATTAATTTATTTATTTAAGAAAGGGGGCGGACAGTTGAGGGACATTATTTTAGGACAAAGCATTAATAAAATTACAGATCACCCGCGTGTTGCTATCGACCCGCGAGAGATTGACCGTATTAATGACAATTTTCGAGTATACACCGGAAAGCATAAACCTATTGAATACATGAACAGTAACGGACGCCGTGTGAAGCGTCCTTTTATTTCGCTTAATATGGCGAAAGTAGTGGCGGGATATATTGCCGGAGTGGTGTTTAATGAACAATGTTCAATTTATGTAGACGACTTAAACGGGGACAAGAAAGAGCAAACGGACAGTAAGGCCAACAAGTTTATTCAAACAGTATTGAATGATAACAAGTTTAAAAAGAATTTCTCTAAGTATTTAGAGGTTATGTTTGCTACTGGCGGTTTAGCTGTACGGCCTTATGTTGACGGCAACAAGATTGAGTTTAGCTGGTGTTTAGCCGACACGTTCATTCCGCTACAGTCAAACACAAATAACATTAGCGAATGTGTTATATCGACAGTATCAACCGAGGCTAGTGGAAAGAAGACTCTATATTACACCTTGCTAGAATTTCATGAGTGGCAAAAAAACGGCGACTACACAATTACGCATGAGCTTTACTACTCGGACAGCAAAGACGTAATCGGTAAACGAATTGCGCTTACTGACTATGAGCCTTACTCGGACTTACAAGAGGTTATCACGCTTAAAGGTTTATCTCGTCCGCTGTTCGCATACGTTAAGCCTTACGGTTTTAACAACATCAATCCAAGAAGCCCGCTCGGGTTGTCGGTAGTTGATAATGCAAAACCAACATTACAACAAATAGACGAAACATACGACGCGTTCCGTTGGGAGATTAAACAAGGGAAACGTCGTTTTATTGTCAGTGATCATTTCTTACGAGGTGAGAAAGACGCATTAGGTAACGTTCGTACTTACTTTGATGATGAAACGGACGTATTCGTTGGTTTGCCGGCTGGTATCGACGATATGAGCAAAAAGGATATTACAAGCGACCTAAGAACGGGCCAATATATCGAAGCTATTAATAAGTTTTTAGCAACGTTAGAAATGCAAACGGGGCTAGCAAGTGGCACGTTTACGTTTGACGGAAAGAGCATGAAGACAGCGACCGAGGTTGTAAGTGAAAAGTCTGATACTTACCGCACGCGAAACTCACACGTTACAGAAATTGAAGAATTTCTAAAAGAGTTGATTATCTCAATTTTCGAGCTAGGAAAAGCAAGCGGTCTATATACCGGGAACATTCCGACATACGAACAGATTGGTGTTGATTTTGACGACGGCGTATTTAGCGACAAGAACGCGGAACTTAACTTTTTAGGTAAAGCGTCGTTAAACAAGTTTATCAGCAAACAAGACGCTATTAAACGATTATTCAACCTTACGGACGAGCAAGCTAAGGAATGGTTAAAGCGTATCAATGATGAAGAATATTATACAAGCGTTGAATTTCGCGAAAAACAAGCCTTAGAGGAAGAATACGGGGCGGTTGAATGATTACACTCGACAAATTAGAAAAGCGCACCAAGGCTATATCGGAAGCTTACGGCGACTTAACACTCGGCGTAATGAAAGAGATAGCAAACGAATTAAACACGAATGAAGAAAATTATATCGAGTGGCGCGTTAATTCAGAATTAAAAAAATTCGCGTTTGTAGATCGAGTACGACGAAATTTAAAAGATGAAATAGTAACAGCTAATAAGAATTTAGAACAAGAAATAAATGAGGCGAGCGTTGACGTGGAAAACGAAAACGCCCGCTTTTTTAGTACGCCAAATTACGAACTAGCTTTAAAGAGCGTTGAGAGTGTGAAAGAAACAGCGTTCAACGATTTTCATCAAAACGTACAGAAAACACTACTCGACAGAAATATAAGTAACAACGCTGTACGAAAGGCTTACGACGACGTTTTAACAAGGGCTAGCCGTGGGGTAGTTAACGGGAATATGACCCTAGAGCAAGCTATCGAAAAGGCGGTAATGGAAGTATACGAAAAAGGTTTGCCGTCCAATTTTTGGGATAAAGCGGGTCGTAATTGGAATATTGAACGATACGCGGAAACCGTAACCCGTTCAGCAATGCAAAACACGTATAACAAAGTCCGGACGGCACGAATGGAAGAAGAAGAATTATTTACCGTTCTAGTATCCTCACACCCTCGAGCGCGTGAGGCTTGTTCGTATTGCCAAGGAAAAGTAATTGATATTCGGCCAATCGGACAGAATACAAGCGGTTATCCAAGCGCTTATGAGTTTGGATATGGAACACCAGCGGGACACCGGGGGATTAATTGCCGTCATCAATGGTTCCCGTTTGACCCGGACATAAACGAGAATAACCAACCTCAATTTACACCAGAAGAAGCACAAAAGAATGAGGCTATTTACCAACAACGTAACACGCTAGCAAGGCGCATTCGAAAGACTAAAGGGAAGTTAGAGCTAGCCAAGACGTTAAAGAGTGATAGCGTCGACCATTACAAGAAATTGCTACGGAAGCAACAAGCACGCATGAGGGAATACGTGAAAGAACATGACTTAAAACGCGACTACAGCCTAGAGCGTGCACCAATTCAACCATAAAAATACCGTCTTTTCGGGAGGGGTAGACGTTAAAGAATACCAACAAAACTACTTACGAGAGGCAACCTCGTACAAAAGCGTAAAGGAGATAAGAAAACATGGACTTTAAAGAATATTTACAGTCGAAAGGTCTCGACGTGGTGACAGCGGAAACAATCATTAATGGAATGGCGGAACACAAGCTATATATCACTAATGAAGAAAACGCCGGAACGCGACTAAGCAAGGCAAAAGAAAAGAACAAACAGTACGAAGAAGACTTAAAAAACGCCAATACGTTAATTGAGCAATTAAAGCAAAACAACGTAAGCACGGAAGATATGAAAGCTAAGTTAACGGACTACGAGAAACAAATTGAAGATCTAAACAATCAACGACAAGCCGACAAGCTTAATAACTACATTGATTTAAGTCTAACAAGTGCTAATGTTCGCAACTTAAAAGCGGTTAAGGCGCTGTTAAATATGGACGGTATTAAGGCCGACGACAAAGGAGAGTTTACAGGGTTAACGGAACAGTTAGACGCGTTGAAAGAGAGCGATGGTTATTTATTTAACGCTAGCGAGGCCGAGCAATCAAATTCACCGCGTTTCGCCGGAGGAAACCCTAACAACGAGCCTAAGTTATCGGAATTAGAACAAGCATTATTTAACGGCTTTGACAATCAATAAAAATCTAAACAAAGAAAAGAGGATATATAAATATGGCAATTAATTACGCGGATAAATTCGCAACAAAAGTAGACGAGCGCTTTACCAATGAGGCGTTATCAACACCGGCGGTTAACCAAGACTACGAGTTTGTTGGTGTATCAACAGTTAAAGTATTGAGCGTTAATACAGTAGCATTAAACGACTATACAACACAAGGGACATCACGTTACGGAACGCCTGCAGACTTAGAAAATGAAGTACAAGAAATGACTGTAACGCAAGATAAGTCTTTCACTTTCGTTATTGATCGTAAGAGTATCGACGATACAGCCGGACAAATGGAAGTAGGTAAAGCCCTCGCGCGTCAAATTAGTGAACGTGTAATTCCGGAAGTAGATAAATACCGTTTTGCTAAGATTGTAGCCGGCGCGGACGCTGGTAACGTTGCTACGGAAGCTATTACAAAGAAAAACGCTTATGACTCTGTATTAGAAGGACAACTAAAATTAAACAACGCAAAAGCACCGCGTGTAGGACGTGTATTATACGTTTCAAACAATTTCTATAAAGCTATCAAACAAGACGAAAGCTTTATTAAAGCGTCTGATTTAGGGCAAAAAATGTTGCTTACTGGCCAAGTTGGTACCATTGACGGTTTAGCCGTTATTCCGGTTGCTGATTCTGAAATGCCGGAAAATGTAGAGTTCTTTATCACTCACGCAAGCAATACAACATCACCGGTTAAATTGGAAACTTATAAAGTGCATGAAGACGCACCGGGGATCAGTGGTTTCTTAGTTGAGGGACGCGTTCGTTTCGACGCTTTCGTATTGAAGAACAAGAAAAAAGGTATCTACGTACACAAAAAAGCGTAATCTAAGGAGGCTAAACAATGGAAGAAATTAAACCAATTAAATTAGTTAAAGACGGTGTAACTCATACAGTTACAGACGAAACGTTTATTAGAGCGCTAAGAAACGAGGGCTTTAAAACGGAAGAAGAATTAGCGCAAGAACAACCGCAAGAAGAAACAGCGGAAGAAACGACGGAAGAAGAAACAGAACAACCGGAAGAAGTAACGGACGTTGAATAATTTCTAAAGGGGGCGAGTAACCCCCTTTATTGATTTAAAGGAGGCGAAAGCTTGAAATATTTAACAAATAATGAAATGCAAGAGCTAGCAAACGAGTTGCCCGTTAATTTCGAGGAAGTTTCGAGATTAGTGGCGCAAGCGGAAAAGCTAGTTAACATTTATACCCGTCGTTTTTATTTTCATAATGACTTTGATACTGAAAACAAATTTATTAAAGAGTGCATAAAAGACGCTATCCGTGAGCAAGTAAGATATTTCCATAGCACGAATACAAGCACGCTCGAGGAAATCAACGACGCACCTCAAACACTAACTATAGGACGTACAACAATTAGTAACTCGTCTAAGTATAGCGGTTCGGGGAATAGCGGAAACACTCGACCAGTAGCGTGTTTAGGTTTTATGGATAATCTAAGCGCTACGGGGCGTTTATGGCGTGGTGTTGATTAATGAAAAATGTTAAACAGCTATTAAGATTAATCAAACCAACGTTAATACACACCGTCGAATACCAAGAATATACCGACCAAGATAGAAACCATACAGCAAGCTATAAAGACGCCGTAAGTATTGAACATTGTCGCGTTGATGTTCAACGTACATATACTCAAAACTCAAATACAGAAAGTGAGAGTATAAGCGCTGTTCTATTCATGTTTAACGGGCTTACTAAGCCTTTTGTACCATTAAAAGAAAAATCGAGGGTCATTCATAACGGAAAAACATACAGAATATATAAAATTGTTGATAATTACGAGCCGTTCACTAATACCCTATTTTCTTATGAGGTTGAATTAATTAATGAGGCTTGATGTAAAGGTTAATACAAGCACGCTTGACAAAAAACTATCAACGGCAAACATGAATAAAGCTAATAGAGCGCTAGCGGGACAAATGCTAATGGATATGACCCCGCATGTTCCGTTCCGGAAAGGAACGCTAAGAGGTACGGGACACGTAAGCAATGACGGTAAGTCTTTAAGTTGGAATACACCTTATGCACGCCGTCGTTTCTATGAGGAAAACGTACAATTTACCACACCGGGCACCGGGGCACGTTGGGACAATCGGGCAAAGGCTGTAAATATGGACAGTTGGTTACGAGTATTGAAGAAAGGTATCGGGGTTTAGTATGGATCTACAAGAAAGATTAGGCGACTTTATCGTAAGTTTAAACACTGGTATTCCGTTATTTAACGAATTTAACGACAAAGGTAATTCCGTTTCGATTTACACAATCGCGGGAGGCCGTACAGTCGTTGAGTACATGGACGGGGCAAAGGATAAAGAGCTTAACTATGAGTTGCAAGTCAAAGTTAATTTAAACGACAGAAACAAAGGGTTAGAAGCCCTTAATAAGATTAGTAAAGGTTTAGAGGAACTAGAAACTCTAGAGAGCGTGGACGGTTCCTTTAAATTTAAGAAAATTAAAGTAAGTAGCGACCCGTATTTAATGGACGTTACAAACGACAACAACATTTATTTTAGGTTCACGTTTATTGTGAGCGTGAATATAGCACCAAAGGAGGAAATTTAATAAATGGCAACAATGAAAAACGCGTTACGTAAGCATTACATTGCGGACTGGAAAAAAGAACATACGCAAGCACCAGATAAGACGGAGTATTTACGTGTAGCTAAAAATATTTCAAGTATTACAGACGATACAGACGAGGAAACGGACGACAAGGCCTTTTATGACGGCGACGGCACAAAGGAAAAAAAAGTAGTCGGCATTTCGGAGGCGTGGAAAGTTGAGGGGTTACGAGATTACGACGACCCTGCACAAAACCTTATCGCGTCTAAAAAACGTAAAACTGGCGACGACCGTAAAGTATGGCATAAAATCGTGGACCCAGTAGAGAAAATCGAGGTAAACGAGGTTGCGACATTATCAGACATTAAGAGCGGAGGAGGCGACGCGGGGGACGACGAGGGATTTGGTTGTACAATCACATATAACAAAATTGCTAAAGAAACACCTCACGTTAAAGGCTAACACGCATGAGGGGCTTATATAGCCCCTCTTTTTTTATAACTAAAACATGAAAGAGGGTAAATAAATGGTAGATATTCAAGTAAAACGTTCCGGTTTTGCGGTCAGTATCGGCGGACATGAATTTTGGTTCGATTTAAGAGCGGAAAAAGTGAAAGAGTACGCGGAAATCGAAGAACGAGTTAATAAACGTTTACAAGAAATTCAAAAAGAGATCATTGATAAAGCTGTATTAAACGGAACTAAAGTAAATATTGATAATATCGACGGCGCCGTTGAGTTAACAAAAGAAACTTGCAAACTAAACTATGATTTAACGTTTGGTGAGGGTACTTTTGACATTCTTTACAAAGATTTTCCGGACGTTCAAGCCTTAATCAACGCATGGATTGAAGTACAAGCGTATATCGAGGTTAAGTTAGAACAACTTAAAGAGGAAAGCGAACAAGCTAGTAAAGATAAAGTCGAAGAATACCGACAAAAGTTAGCTAACAAAGAGTAAATGAGGCGTGGCGTATGAAATTAAATGAACGCCTCATAAATGATTTTAAGTTTAAAAACAAGACATATTCAATAAACCTAGCGTTTGATCGCGTGTTAGATATGCAAGATATACACCAAGACAAAGTGTTACTAGACGACGACAAAATAGACTTGATGTTACAAGCCTTAAATATTGAATGTGAGAAAGATGTAAGAGCCGAGTTGTTAGAGTACGTGTTATACAACATTATCACGCCGGAAGACGACAGCGAGCAAGAATACGACTTGCTAGGAAATCTTATGAAGAAAGTCAAAGACGACAGCGAACGGACAATAGATTTTATTCAAGACGCTAGTTTAATATATAGCGCTTTTCGTCAAACGTACGGAATAAACCTATTTAACGAATACGGTCGCTTGCATTGGTATGAGTTCATAGCGTTGTTAGAAGGCGTGCCGGAAGACACGTTGTTATATCAAGTTCGAAATATTCGAGCGTGGAAACCGCAAAAAGGCGACAGCGCGGAATACAAAAAGAATATGAGAAAACTTAAAGAACAATACAAATTAAGAGGAAAGGGGGACGAGTAATGGCAGACGGAAAACTAGAGATAAAGGTAGTCGTTGACGGCGTGGACGTCGACAAGGTTAAAAAGAAAATCAAGGAACTAAAAGCCGAGGCAACTAAACAAGCTAAAGGCGACGGCTTAGAAGACGTTAAAAAAGGCCTAGAGGAAACCGGTAAGAAAGCCGAGAAAGCTAAGACTAAGGTAAAAGAGTTCAAGGACGAGGCCAGTAAAGAAGCTAAGACGGGTGCATTAAACGGGGTTAAAGAGGAATTAAATAACGCCGGGAAAGAGGCGGACAAGTCAAAAGCTAAAGTAAAAGGCTTTACGGACGAAGTTAAAAAACCAGTAGGCGACGGCGGTTTAGACGGTTTGCCACCTAAATTTAAAAAACCAGCGGACGAGGCCGACAAAGGGAAAGAAAAAATCAAGCAATTCTTTCTAGCGTTTGGGGCTGTACGTATCGCTGAAAAGGCTTTAAGTACGTTAACCGGCGCATTAGACGGTGCTATTAGACGTTTTGACACGTTAAATAGTTATCCTCGGGTTCTTAAATTAATGGGCTTTAACACGCAACAAGTAGCAAGAAGTACCAAGCAACTGTCCGAAGGTATCGACGGTTTACCTACCTCGCTTGATGAAGTTGTTTCGACGAGCAAACAGTTAACTACGATAACTAAAGACATTGACTATTCTACTAAGCTAACACTAGCGCTTAATAATGCTTTCTTAGCGAGTGGATCTAACGCCGAGGACGCAAGCCGTGGATTGGTTCAATATCAACAAATGCTATCAAGTGGAAAAGTCGATATGCAAAGTTGGAAGACCTTACAAGAAACAATGCCAATCGCATTAGCTAAGACCGCGGAAGCTTTCGGGTTTACTGGCGCGAGTGCTAAAGTCCAATTTTACGACGCACTACGTGAGGGTAAAATTACATTCCATGAGTTCGGTAAGAAGCTTATCGAATTAAATAAAGGTACTGGTGGTTTTGCGGAACTTGCAAAAGAAAGTACTCGAGGGCTAGGAACATCATTACATAACCTTTCTAATACTACAGTTAAAGGGTTAGGGAACATGATACAAGCCTTTGACGATTTTACAAAGAAAGTAACCGGGAAAAATATCGACCAGCATATTGACAGATTAAAACACGCTGTTAACGGTGCTTTTACTTTTATGAATGGCGCAATACGTGGCGCGTCTGTTCCAATAGCATTTATTGTACAAGGTTTTGCAAAACTATTAGAAGCGTGCCCACCTTTAAAAATAGCGCTTGACGCTATCATAACGGCTTTTGTTGCTATGTTAGGTTGGACGGCTTTACAAGCAATATTAGCGGGTATAGCGTCGGGGTTTGTTGCAATTACAACGGCTTTAGTAGCAATGAAGACGGCTGTATTAGGTTTAATGGGGCCGGTTGGTTGGGTAGCGGTAGCTGTTACAGCTTTAGGTACCGCCTTTTTTGGTTTAACTGAATATCTTAAAACGGACGAATTGAAAAAGGCCGAGGCGGATATTAAGAACTTAAAAACAGCTACGGACGAGTTAACTAAGAGCGTATCAGATAACAACGACCAGCATAGGAGCAATTTAAAAGATATTAAAGAGTCCGGAAAAGCGAGCCAAGATTTATTAAACGAAATTATGGGCTTAACAAGTGCTGAAAAGCTTTCGGGCGCACAAAAAATCTTACTAAGAACAAAAATCGAAAAATTAAACCAAAGTATAGACGGGTTAAACCTAAAATACGATAAAAACACCGGTAGATTGTCTATGAATAGGCAACAAATAGAGGCTCGTATTAAAGCCGGAGAGGGTAATAATAAATTAGTTGCTATTGAAAACGAGTTAACAAGTGCTTATAAAGATCAAACAAGAGTTATCGAACAAATGAAAGCCGTCGAAGCTGAAAAACAGAAAATAATGGAAGCGTCCGGCATAACGGATTGGGAGAAAAAACAAAAAGTTAAACAGCTAGATGAACAGTATAAGCAATTACAAGCTACTCATAAAGAAACTGAAACTACTATTAATAGCCTATCACTAGCGCAAAAAGAAGCTGCGGTTCAAGTCGCAAGTGCTGTAGAGGAAGGGGCTAATCGTCAAGTAGTTACTTACGAAAGCTTAAACGCCAACCAACAAAAAGTAATAGACGAAATGAGGAAGAAGTACGACGAGTTACAAGCGAGTGCTACGAACGCGTTTGAAAGAATTAAGCAAGATACTGTACTAGCAACTAGCGAAATGACGGCTAATATCCAAGCAAACACGGAAACGGTTAAACAGTTCGGTCAAAATATTGAACAATTAATGCAACGAGGCGTAAACGAGGGCTTTATTGACATTTTAAGACAAGCGGGGCCAAAGTCAGCGGAACAAGTACAATCCTTAGTTAATTCTAGTGATACAGAATTACAAGCTTTAAGTAAAGCGTTTGAGGAAGGCGGTTTAGAAGCTGTAGAAGCATTAAGACGTTCATACAATATCCCTACGGACGAATTTACCGAGCCTTTACGCAATTTAGTAATGGGAAGTAAAGGGACGTTAACGGACGCTATCGCTGGCGCTGGTTTTGACGAAATAGGAAAGAACGTTACCGACGACATTAAACGAGGTGTAGAAGAAAACGCAACGGCACCAGTAGAAGCAATTAAAGAAGTAGGTACTCAAATTTCCGACGGTTTCGGTAATACCATGGGAATACAATCGCCGTCTACTGTAATGGCGGAAAAAGGCAAATACGTCGTCGAGGGTATCGTGCAAGGTATCGAACAATCAAAAAGTAGCGTCGATACTATTATGCAAGCCGTGGGCGACATCATTACGAAGAAAATGGACAACATTATAAATGACGTTAGAAGCAAAGCGAATGAGCTACCTCGAGCGTTTGACGCTGTACGCGGTTCAATGGTTTCTAGTGGTGAATACGCTATGAGCGGGCTAGCTGTAGGGCTTTCAAACGGGGCCGGACAAGCTTATTCAATGGCGGAAACAATAGCTAGTAACATTCGTTCTAAAATTAAAAACGCATTAGACATTCATTCGCCGTCCCGAGTAATGAGAGACGACGTGGGGCGTTGGATCCCGGCAGGGATTGCCGTCGGTATGGAACGTAACGCGGGAGTAGTAGACAACCCGTTACGACGTATTAAGGAACGTATCGCGGGTTATGATTTTAGCGCGGACAATCTATTAAGAGGCGGTAAACGTGCCCTAGATTATGGATTAAACGCATTTTCAAGTAATAACATTTTTGCCCTTGAAATGGCACACGGCGGGTTTACAGTTGAGGTTCCCGTTAATATTACAGATCGAGAGGTTGCTCGATTGATAGCACCTATTGTTCGAAATGAAAATAAACGAGTAGAAAGATTAGAAAAGTATAAAAGGGGTGAACGTTAATTAATGTTTAGTATAAAAATTGATGATGTGGAAATTGGAAATTTCCTTAAAATTACGAACGTTGACCGCGGAGGGTTAGCACCGGTAGAAAATACTGTTAGAACTTACGGGAGAGTTAGCGGTTCACGTCTTTTAGGAAAAAAGTACAATCAACGACCTATTACGATTGAGTATAGTATTTATGAAGAAGTGGACGAAAAATGGGAATTAATCAAGAAGATTTTAACTAAAAATGATGTGTTTAAAATTGTTTTTGGTGATTATCCCGACCGGTATTTTTTAGCAACTACCGAGGGAGAAACAACTTTCGAAAAGCATACCGGAAAATACGCAAGCGGGGTTATTAGTCTAGTTGCACATTATCCTTTTGCTTTAAGCATAGAACAAAAAGAAGCAACAAGAGAGGCAAATAAGTTAATTTTCAAGAACGACGGGACGGCGGAAGCTTTCCCGTTGTTTAAATTTACAGCGGAACGTGCATATAAAATGATTGGTTTTAGACACGCTAACGGCGAAATAGCGCAATTCGGTTATGAGAATAACGAAAGACCGGTAATGCTGACCGGTCAAACGTTCATATTCGATACTAAAACAAAAAGGGCTTATGTAGACGGAAAAATTATTTATATCAACGAGGGCCGTGGTTTTAGTGTACGTCCCGGTGAAACGGTTGAAATAGGGCTTATTTTACCGGACGCGGTTAATCAAGTTGTCCATGGATATATGAGGAGTGAGTATTTATGATTACATTCTATAGTAGAAAATATGAAGTACTCGCGCAAGCTAGTTTCGACGGAAACGAGGGCTTAATTGCTTATGATGATGAATTTCATGATGATCTTAAAACCGGGATAGCTACTTATACGTTCTCTATCGATAAAACAGACGACACAATAGCAAATATAGAACTCGGTTGCTATATTCGCGTTCTTACTTTTGACGGTCGTAAATTGTGGTTTGAAGTCTTAGACATGGAAGAAACCAACGAACGAATAGATTTTACAGCCGTCGACGCCGGCCTTGACTTAATCGGTGAGAGCGTATGGCCGTATGAAGCCGACCAAGGATATTTAATTACACACTATTTAAAAATGTTCCTATTGGATAGTGGTTGGACTATAGGCACCTTTTCAATGAAGACGTTAAGAAGTTTAAAGTTGAAGTTTGAGGGGTTCGAGTCCGCTAGCAAACGAATTAGACAAGTTGCTAAACATTTCGGAATGGAACTTGAATACGAAATAGAAGAAAAAGACGGTAAACCGTTTAGAAAGATTATAAACCTTAAAGAACGTATCGGGAGAGATAAGGACGTAAGGTTAGAATACGGTCGAGAGGTTTCAAACATTAAACGACGTTCAAGTATTCAAAACTTAGCTACAGCCTTGCGCGGACACGGCGCGGACGGTATCACGTTACAAGGATATTCATATAGTGACGGTCGCTATTGGGTCGGCGGGGATACTATCCACGATTTAAAAGAGGGCGCTCGGTGGTCGCGACATGCTGACGTTGCAAAGGACGGCGGGTATATTGTGGACACCTACGAGAGCGAGGCCAAGACGCAAGAAACGCTATTCCAAGAAACGTTAGCGCAATTAAAGAAAAGAGCATATCCCGAGATAGAGTATGAAGTAGAATTTAACGAATTGCCGGAAGAAGTAGAAAAGGGCGACACGGTAGTAATTGTAGATTATACATTTAAACCCGCTTTAATTATTCGTGGACGTGTAGAAGAAATTAAAGGATCATTATCGAAACAATTTTACGGTGACGGAAGCGTTGTTATTTCTAATATTGAACGAAAACAACCTAATGTAGATGAGAGAATTAAAGTATTAGAAAATCTTTTAAATAAGAAATCGTTTGATTTTTCAACTGTTCCGGCTGTAGCGCATATCCTTTCTGAAAAAGGAACGGTGTTTAGTAGTGAAGCTAATACTACATTAGTTGCTAAAGTAACTCGTTTTGATATTGATGTTACAGAACAATATACATTTAAATGGAAACGAAAAAGCGCAAAAACACCTAACAATGATGACGAATGGAACGCTAGAAATCTAACAACTCAAAGAATTGACTTGAATAAAGAAGATATTAATACACAAGCGGAGTTTATATGTGAATTTTCAAAAAACGGCGCTGTAGAGCTTGTACAAAGTATCGTACTTAAAGACTTGACGTTAGGAAGATATAGAGGCGCAATACCGCCGGAAAATCCACAATCGGGCGACTTTTGGACTGACACCTCAAAAGCTAAAGAAGTATTAAAAGTCTATGTAAACGGGCAATGGATAAACGCAATATCGGACAATACGCAAGATATAGAGAAAATAAAACAAGAATGGGAAATAAATAATAGAGAATACGCGGACAAACTGACAAACATTATTAAAGAACTAGAAACGGTAAAAGAGAGTGAAAAGTATACACGCGACCTTACCGGACGTTTCGGAGATTTAGAAAAAGCGTATCAAAAAATACTAGACAACGAGAAAAAAATTGATGGTTTAGGTGAAAGGTATAAAGCGTTTGAACTAACTCTCGAGCAATCGAGCGCTATTATACGAACGTTTAACGGTTATTTCGACATTTCAGACGACGGGGTTATTATTGGAAAAAACAACTCAAATATGAAAATGGTTTTACGAAATGATCGCTTAGAATTTTTAGACGGCGGAAAATTGACGGCTTACATGACGGGACAAAAAATGTTTATTGTTTCCGGTGCTTTCTGGCAAAGCGTTAATATCGGTAATCATGTTTTCGAGAAATTCGGAGACGAATTTACAATAGTGTCATTCGCGGGAGGTATCAGTTAATAATGAGAATTTCTAAAAAATTATACAACGGGTACGTCCAACTTGTATTAGAAGTAAACGAGGTATCTATTGATAAAATAAACAATAAAAGTACGGTCGAGTGGGAGTTATGGTTAGAACGTGTAACCACCTATGTATACAACCTAGACGGAACAAGTGTTGCGAGCGTTAAATTTGACGACGAGGTTATTTTAAATAAAAACGTACTCTATGATCTTAGGAATGTTTCTACAGTTACGTTCGGAAAAGGTCAAAAAGAGATAGCGCATGACGAGGACGGTCGTAAAGCTTTCACTGTACAAGCGCGGATAACAGACGTCGGAGGTTTAGCGGACATTGATTGGTTTAGCGGGACTGTATCGTTAACAGACATTGAGCGCGAAAGTCAAATTAAAAAAGTAGTTGCTACCGAGTTAGGCCAACCCGTTGAAATTCAAATAGATAGAAAAATACCAGATTTTCGACATCAAGCATGGTATCGTATCAACGGTTCAAGCTGGTTCGATTTAGGCGACAAAATAGCGTACGCAAAAATGTTTGTACCAACAATAGACTTAGCAACGTACATTCCAAACAGCGACACGGGTGTAATTGATATATGTGTACGAACATATAATAAAGACGTGCAAATTGGTAATGATGTATATAGTTTAGGAAATAAGATTAAAGTTCCGGAAAATATAGTTCCAACGTTTGAACGTATCGAAATTGAGGATATGAACAAAAATGTAAGTAAAATTTTACCGGAATTAAATTTTTTAACTAACAACTCGAAAATTAGCGCAACTATCGTAAACGCGTCCGGGTTATATGGCGCAACCATAACTAAACATACGGTTAGGTTTAATAGTTCTGTTTCGCATTGGAAACAAGGGATATTCAACTATTTAATACCAGGAAACCATGAAATTATAGCGGAAGTTACAGATAGTAGAGGACGTACATTTAGACGATCTCAACAAGTAACTATACATGATTATTCAAGCCCTAGAATTAATGTGTTTCTACCTTTAAGGGCCGGAAATCGTACAAATAAGAACGTAAGGGCACAAACAAGCGTAAATACTCATAACGTCCGGATAAACGGACGAGAATTAAATGAGTATACGTTAAAAGTTGAGTATTCGTTAATTGACTCTAGCCGTACAAATAAGCAATGGACTATAGCTTTTAGGGAGAGTTCTACTCAAACAAATTACGTTAAAACAATCGATCTAGGAAACTTATACGAACTTGCGAATGCTTACGATTTTAGGTTAACTGTTACGGATAAATTCGGTAGTAGTGTACGTTCCGAGTGGGGAATTGGAACGGCTAAAACTTTAGCCGTGTTCTCGAAAAACGGTTTCTCTTTAGGGGAGATACCGGAAGACGCGGACAAAGACTTATTTAATTGCGCAATGCCGGCTAAGTTCAAAAATTCAGTTAACTTTACAAACGACGTTGTATACAAGGGGCGCGAGTTACAATTACACCAACTTACTAATAAAGACGGAAGCCCGTTAACGTTGCCGAGCGTCGATTTAAACAAAGTAGTTAGAACGGGCGTTTATTCGTTGATTTACGGGACGATTTTAAACAGTCCTAAAGGGATAACATCAACCGGAATAGTCGAAGTTAACACGGTAACGGATGGGTCAGACAAACTAACAACTCAAACGCTACACTCGAACGGAAAAATGTACTATAGGGAATTAGTAGTAAATACATGGACAGAATGGACGGCGCTATACGGGAACGCCTTAAAATGGAAAAAGCCTACTCTTTCAAACAAGTGGGAACACCATTCGGGATACGGCGACGTGTTCTTTGCGAGAGATGACAATACTGTATATTTAAGGGGTAACGCATGGAACGGTGCTGAAACATACGATACCATCATGTTTACATTGCCCGCTGATTGCGCACCTACAGCTAATATCTTTGTTCGCGGTTTGAACAACAATTATAAAGACGCTGTAATGTTAATTGATACTAGAGGCAATGTGAAAGTACGTTCCGCATGTACAAAAGAATGGGTAAACTTTGACAATATCTCGTTTAAAATTTAAGAAAGAGAGGGCTACAAAATGGAATTAGAGCAAGCAAAGCAAAAAAAGCAACAACTCGAGGAAGAATTAGCTAAAAAAATCGAGGACTTAAACGCCTTAAAAAAAGAGAGAGGTTCATTAGAAGCGGACTTAAACGTAAAAAAAGAAAATATTTCAACCGCCGAGCAAGTTATTTTCGACCGACGCGAGGACTTACGAAAGTTAGAAATTGCTATCGAGGTTATGGAGCGTTGAGCCCTATTATCTCGGACGCCGTGGTAATTGCTTTTTTAGGCGGTATTGTAAGCATTATTACGGCACAAATTACAGCACAATCAAAAAGAAACGCGGAAATTATCGCTAACAAAATATCAGACTTAAACAAGGATATTACAGAATTTAAAAAAGACGTTTCCGCGGATATTTCAGAATTAAAAAAAGACGTATCGGACGTTAAGGAAATCGGCGGTAAGAATAGGGACGGTATCAGACAGACTCAACGATACCGTCTTTACAAAGAAATGACGCGAGATATTAAGGCGGAACAAACGACTTTAAGCCGTTCAAATGAAATTAGTAAACTGTATCATAGTTACGAGGTTCTAGGCGGAAATGGCGAAATTCACGACTTATACGAAATTTATAAAAAACTACCGGTAAGACCGGAAAACAACTAAAAGAAAGAGGTAAAAATTATTATGATTAATTGGAAAGTACGAGTATTAAATAAAACATTTTGGTTAACGCTAGTACCAGCTTTAGCGCTTTTATTACAAACGTTTCTAGCTGTATTCGGGGTTAAATTAGAACTAGGCGAAACAATCGACAAATTATTAGTATTCATTAATGCGCTCTTTGCTGTATTGATGATTGTCGGAATTGTTAATGATCCAACAACTAGCGGAATTAGCGACAGCACTCGCGCTATGACATACGAACAACCTAACAACCAATAGAACGAAAAAAATTAAACAACAAAGGAAACTCTTTAATTAGGGTTTCCTTTTTTATTTATAAAGGAGGATATTTAATGGTTACAGCAAGAGAAGTTGTAGACTTTTTTAAATTTCATGCAAACAACGGTACGGGCGTTGATAACGACGGAATGTATGGTACGCAATGCGCCGACGTTCCGGCTTATATTTCATACCATTATTTCGGTAAGCAATTATGGGGCAATGCTATTAATTTATTAGATAGTGCAAAGGCGCAAGGTTTAGAGGTTATCTACGAGGGCGCCGGGGTTATTGCTAAGGCTGGCGACGTGTTCGTTATGAGCGTTCCGGGTTCACCATACGGACATACTGGCCTAGTAATTGAAGATAGCGACGGAATTACATTGAAAACAATCGAGCAAAACGTTGACGGGAATTGGAACTATCTCGAGGTAGGCGGGCCTGCTCGCTATATGACACGTTCATACGCTGGTATGGTTGGTTATATTCGTTTCCCTTATGGAACGGAAACACCGGCCGTTAAAGACGGTTGGTTACAAGATAGTACGGGTTGGTATTATCGTAACGCTGACGGTAGCTATCCTATGAATACGTGGAAAAAAATAAACGGTAGCTATTTCCGCTTTAATAAAGAGGGGTATATCTTAGAAAATCAATGGTATCAAGACGAGGAAGGTTTTTGGTATTGGTTGAAAGACGGCGGGTACATGGCCTTAGGTTGGAATAAGATTAATAATAAATGGTATTTCTTTAACGAAAAAGGAGAAATGAAAACCGGTTGGATCCATTATTACGGTAAATACTACTATTGTACTGAAAATAACGGCGACATGGTTTCTAAAGAGGTTCGCAACGTTAACGGCGAATGGTACTATTTTAATGAAAACGGCGAAATGCTAGAGCGTTCGGCTGTATATGTGGACGAAAACGGTGCTATGCACTTTGAAAAATAATTCTTTAACCTACCTTTCGGGGTAGGTTTATTTTTATATAAAAAACAACGTTCCGTAACTGTTCCGTGAAACGTACAAACGACGGAAAACACGGACAGTTAGAAACGCTGTTTATAAAGTGAAATACAAACATAGGAAGACGGGCGAAAATATAAAAAACGCCCTCCTGAAACGCTAAATTGAAAGAGCATTATCAAATTTAATTTGATAATGCTCTTTTTTGTTTTTAAATTAGTGAAATGAAGGTAAAAAAAGGTTAGATTGTGAATAATTAAGGTTATATTGTGAAATATTTCATTCTGTTTCAAAATTTTAGTACAGCAGATATAACTGTTATAACACATCTTTCACAACTTACATTGCCTTAAAATAGCGATTATAACAATACTTAACAAAATCTTTGTATTTTTTTACACTTATGTATTGCACTTAGATTTAATTGTGTTATAATATTTGTGTAGATAGCTGTTATAAGTTTCACAACCAATTATCTAAGGAGGAAAAATTTATGGAACAATGGAACGGTTTCAAAGGTAAAGTATGGAAAGAAGAAGTTAATGTCCGTGACTTTATCCAAGAAAACTACACACTTTATGAAGGAGACGACAGTTTCTTAGCTGGTCCTACAGAAGCTACTAAAGCTTTATGGGCACAAGTAATGGACTTGAACAAACAAGAACGTGAAGCTGGTGGTGTCTTAGATATGGACACTAAAGTTGTATCAACAATCACTTCACATGGTCCTGGTTACTTAAACAAAGATTTAGAAACAGTTGTTGGTTTCCAAACTGAAAAACCATTCAAACGTAGCTTACAACCATTTGGTGGTATTCGTATGAGTGAGCAATCAGCTGAAGCTTACGGATTCAAGATTGATGAAGAAATTTCTCGTATCTTCCGTGACTGGCGTAAAACTCACAACCAAGGTGTATTCGATGCTTACACTCCAGAAATGCGTGCAGCTCGTAAATCAGGTGTTATCACAGGTTTACCAGATGCTTATGGACGTGGACGTATCATCGGTGACTACCGTCGTGTAGCTTTATACGGGGTTGATCGTTTAATCGCTGAAAAACAAAAAGACTTCGCTAATATTGGCGATGGCACTATGTCAGACGATGTTATTCGTTTACGTGAAGAAGTTTCAGAACAATACCGTGCATTATTAGAATTAAAAGAATTAGGTAACATCTACGGATTCGATATTTCTAAACCAGCTTCAAACGCTCGCGAAGCTTTCCAATGGTTATACTTAGGATACTTAGCAGCTATTAAAGAACAAAATGGTGCGGCTATGTCTCTTGGACGTACTTCAACATTCTTAGATATCTATGTACAACGTGACTTAGAAAACGGAACATTAACTGAAGAACAAGCACAAGAGCTTGTTGACCACTTCGTTATGAAATTACGTTTAGTTAAATTCGCTCGTACACCTGAATACAACGCTTTATTCTCAGGAGACCCAACTTGGGTAACTGAATCAATCGCCGGTGTTGGTGAAGATGGACGTCCATTAGTAACTAAGAACAGTTTCCGTTTCTTACACACATTAGTAAACTTAGGACCAGCTCCAGAACCAAACTTAACAGTTCTTTGGTCAACTCGTTTACCAGAAAACTTCAAATTGTTTGCAGCTAAAACTTCTATTCAAACTTCTGCAATCCAATATGAAAACGATGATGTAATGCGTCCTGAGTGGGGTGACGACTATGGAATTGCTTGCTGTGTATCTGCTATGCGTATCGGTAAACAAATGCAATTCTTCGGAGCTCGTGCTAACTTAGCGAAAACATTATTATATGCAATCAACGGTGGTATCGATGAAAAATCTAAAGCGCAAGTTGGTCCTAAATATCAACCAATCACTTCAGAATACTTAGATTACGAAGAAGTAATGGCTAAATACAACGATATGATGGAATGGATTTGTGGTTTATACTTAAACACATTAAACATCATCCACTATATGCATGATAAATACAGTTACGAAAGACTTGAAATGGCATTACATGACACTGAAATTCTACGTACAATGGCAACTGGTATCGCTGGATTCTCAGTAGCAGTTGACTCATTATCAGCTATTAAATATGCGAAAGTTAAAACTATTCGTGATGAAGATGGCGTTGTTGTAGACTATGAAGTAGAAGGCGACTTCCCTAAATATGGTAACAACGATGACCGCGCTGACGAAATCGCAATTTGGTTATTGAAAGAATTCATGACTAAAGTTAAAAAACATAAAACTTACCGTAATGCTAAACATACAACTTCTATCCTTACAATTACTTCTAACGTAGTTTATGGTAAGAAGACAGGTAACACTCCTGATGGACGTCGTGCCGGCGAACCATTTGCACCAGGTGCTAACCCAATGCATGGTCGTGACACACACGGAGCATTAGCTTCATTGTCATCAGTTGCTAAAGTACCTTACAAATATGCATTAGATGGTATCTCAAATACATTCTCAATCATTCCTAAAGCTTTAGGACGTGAATTAGATGTACAAGAAGAAAACTTAGTTTCTATGTTAGATGGTTACGCTTCAAAAGGTGGTCACCACTTAAACATCAACGTATTCAACCGTGATACATTATTAGATGCTATGGAACACCCAGAAGAATACCCACAATTAACAATTCGTGTATCTGGTTACGCAGTTAACTTCATTAAATTAACTCGTGAACAACAATTAGACGTAATCAACCGTACAATGCACGAAAGCATGTAATCTTAAGGTGTGAGGTCGACTGTTCTGAAATAGACCACTGGAGGAAAATTCAAGAGGATGCAAAGCATCCGACGGAATTTTTCGAAGTGGAGGTATTTCAAGGAGACCGAACCGAATTACACAAAGTGTGAGGTCAACTGTACTAAGGAGACCGAACTAGATTACGAATGGTGTGAGGTCGACTCGCAAAATTGCTGAAATTAAGAAAACGGATGGGCAAAATCGTCCATCCGTTTTTTAATCGAAATGCCCTAAAGGACACGAATTGTGATATACTAGAAGAGAAAAGATAGGAGGAATAATGATGAGTGAACCAGTAACTGGATATATTCATTCTACAGAGAGTTTTGGTTCTGTAGACGGACCAGGTATCCGTTTTGTAACCTTCATGCAAGGTTGTCGTATGCGTTGTGAGTTTTGTCATAACCCAGATACTTGGAATATTGGGGGCGGTCATCCGATTACTTCTCAAGAATTACTCGATCAAGCATTGCAATATCGTGCATTCTGGGGACGTAAAGGTGGCGTAACTGTCAGCGGAGGAGAGCCTTTATTGCAAATTGATTTCTTAATCGATTTCTTTAAACGTTGTAAGAAAGCTGGAGTGCACACTACATTAGATAGTTGTGGAATGCCATTTACGTATGACGAACCATTCTTTTCAAAATTCGAAGAGTTATTAGAATATACAGATCTTATTTTATTGGATATTAAACATATTGATGATGAACAACATAAGAAATTAACAGGATGGACGAATAAAAATATTCTTCAACTAGCAGAATATTTATCAGACAAAGGGCAACCCGTATGGATTCGCCATGTGTTAGTTCCAGAACGTTCAGACTATGATGAATATCTCATCCGATTAAGTGAATTTGTAAGTAAACTGAAAAATGTATTGAAGTTTGAGATTTTACCGTATCATAAATTGGGTGTATATAAATGGAAAAATTTAGGGATTCCATATAAATTGGATCATATTGAACCACCAACTCAAGAACGTGTGGATAACGCTCGACGAATTTTAAGAACTGATGATTATAAAGGATTTTTAAATGCCTAACGAAATAACTGTTATAGTGTAAAAGCTATAACAGTTTTTTTATGTTCAATTTTTATGTATAAGTGCATTTTTTGTTGGTTTTAATTGGTAATTATGTTAAAATTGTCAATGTAAATTTAAATAGAGAGAGGCCATAAAATGAGTAAATTATTAGTTTTCGGACATCAAAATCCAGATACTGATGCAATTACATCAGCAATTTCATATGCTTTCTTATTACGTCAATTAGGTGAGGATGCAGAAGCAGTTGCCTTAGGGACTCCTAATGAAGAAACACAATATGCATTAAATTATTTCAAGAAAGAAGCTCCTCGAGTTATTGGGGATGTTTCACAAGAGACAAACCGTGTTGCTTTAGTGGATCATAACGAAGTACAACAAAGCGCAACTGGCGTAGAAAAAGTAGAAGTTGAATTTGTAGTGGATCATCACCGTATTGCAAATTTCCAAACAGCAAATCCTTTATTCTATCGTGCAGAACCTGTTGGATGTACGAATACCATTTTGTACAAAATGTATAAGGAATATGGAGTTGAAGTTCCTAAAGATATTGCTGGATTAATGGTATCTGCCATTGTTTCGGATACTTTATTATTCAAATCTCCAACATGCACACAACAAGATATTGAAGCAGCAACCGATTTAGCCAACATTGCTGAGATTGATGTTAATGTCTATGGTCTAGAAATGTTAAAAGCCGGAACAAATCTTGGTGACAAATCTGAAGCGGAGTTAATTGACTTAGATGCTAAATCATTTCCAATGGGTGGGGCAAATTTACGTATTGCTCAAGTAAACGTTGTTGATCCTGAAGAATTATTAGCTCGTAGAGAAGCCTTAGAAGAAAGCATGAGAGCAGCAAATTCAGAAAATGGATATGATACTTTTGTTTTTGTAATTACAAATATCTTAACAAGCGTCTCAACAGTTTTAGTTGTAGGAGATTATAAAGACAAAGTTGCCCAAGCGTTCAACTCAAGCTATACAGATGGATTACTTACATTACCAGGAGTTGTTTCTCGTAAAAAACAAGTAGTACCACCATTAACTGTTGCTTTTGAAGGATAAAATTTTGAGTGGGTGAGGAACAATTTTATTCCTCCCCATTTTTTTGTAAAGGAAATAAATCATGCGTAATTTGATACAATTTATGAAAGATTTTGTTGTTCCACAGTCAAAAAAAGAGTGGACGATTTCTTTAATTTCGATTACAGTTCGAAATTTAACCGTAATGAAAAAATTTTATACACAAATATTGGGTCTTTCTGTTTTGCAGGAATTTGATAATGAAGTTTTGATTGGTCATGGAAGAGGGAGTATCCCACTTTTTAAACTAGTCCAAGGAAATGGGGACGCTGATTCATTTTTAACAACCTATTCTATAGGTTTTCGTTTGGCAAAATCTTCTCAAATTGGTGAATTGATGAACCATTTTATTATGGAAGAACAAACGATTATAGGTTCAGGATTCGATGGTTATACAACTAATTTTTATATTATGGATCCAGAGGGAAATCGATTGAAATTTATGGTTGTTGAAGATAATTCTTCTCAAAAAGTGGATCAATATCTAGAAGGAAATGAAATGAAACGTTCGTTGCACGAATTTATTGATGGAATTGATGGAGCTTCTGAAGAATTTCCCGCAAGTGCGAGAATTACTCAACTTCATTATAATGTAATGGACGTAGAAGCAACAACTGAATTTTTAATAAACAACTTCTCGTTTAAAACAACATATGATTATGTAACGAAGCGAAATAACTTTAAAGTAAACCGTGATGGATATTCAGTAGCTATAAATTCCTGGAATGAAAGGAATAAGAATAGTAAGAGTATTTATGGGCTTTCCATGATTGAATGGCGGGTTCCAAATATGAAGGAACTAGAAAATCTTGTTCTCCATTTAGAAATGAATCAAGTTCCTTTTCATTATTATGATGCCTATTTAAAAGTCCCTACGAAAGATGGGATAGAATATTGTTTCAAAGTAGGTGATCATTCATGAGCTTACTTGAGAAATACTCATATCGTAAATACCGTAAAAATAAACTATTTCGTCACTTTATTTCAGTGATTGCCGTTATTATTTCGGGATTTTTACAAGCATTCACATTAAAAGTATTTATCCAACCTTCAAATTTACTTTCTAGTGGTTTTTTGGGTGTTGCAATTTTAATAAATCAAATATCCGAATTATTTGGTGTAGAGTTATCCATTTCGATTTTATTAATATTACTCAATATTCCTGTGGCCATTTTATGTTATAGAGGGATTAGTGCTCGTTTTACGTTTTATTCGATTCTTCAAGTTTTTGTTGGAAGTTTCTTTATTCGTGTTTTAAATTTTGATCCTTTATTTGTCGATGACACTATGTTGAATGTAATTTTTGGTGGAGTATTAAACGGCTTGTATGTTTCGCTCGCACTGAAAGGGAATGCTTCAACAGGGGGAATGGATTTTATTGCATTATATGTTTCGAATAAGAGCGGAAAAACCATCTGGCAACAAGTATTCTTATTTAATACATTATTACTTGTAATATTTGGGGCGTTATTTGGATGGAGAAATGCAGGTTATTCGATTATATTCCAATACATTTCTACGAAAGTGATTAGCACATTCCATCAGAGATATCATAGGGTTACATTACAGATTACGACTCGTTATGGGGAAGATGTTATGCAATCTTATTTAAAGAATATAAGGCATGGAATATCATGTGTGGACGCTATTGGAGGATTTAGTCGAGAAAAAATGTATCTATTACATACAGTAATTTCATCTTATGAAGTTATGGATGCCGTAGCTGTTATTAAAGAAGCGGATCCTCGTGCGATTATCAATCAAATTAGTACAGAAAACTTTTATGGAAGATTCCATAGAGAACCAGAGTAGGGAGGTAATTAAACTGCAAGCTATTTCTAAAAAAGATATTTTAAAATCGTTTATGCTCGTAACTTTAGGCTGTTTTTTATTTTCATACACTATTAACGCTGTAGTAATAGCTAATCATTTTGGTGAAGGTGGCCTTACGGGAGTAACACTTCTTATGTTCTATACGCTAAATATTGATCCTGCATTATCAAGTCTAGTTTTAAATGTTTTTTTATTAATCGTCGGTTATCGTTACTTAGAGAAGAAAACAATGATTTATACAGTTCTTGCTGTATTTGAATTGCCGATGTTTCTAAAATACACTCAAGAATGGCCAGTATTTGTACCTGAGAATCTAGTAGTAGCCTCGGCTGCTGCTGGTGTATTTGTTGGTATTGCTTTGGGACTTGTTATTTTAGGAAAAGGCACAACTGCTGGAACAGATATTATTGCAATGATGATGAATAAATATCTTGGATGGCCAGTTTCATCTTCATTATTGGTAATTGATACTATTGTCGTTACTCCTTTAGCTTTTGTAATAGGATTTGAGAAAGCTGTTTTAACGTTAATGATGCTATTTATTGCAAGTAAGGTTATTAATTTTATACTTGAAGGATTTAACCCACGAAAAGCAATAATGATTATTTCAAATCAGTACGAACTAATTGGTCAAACAATTCAAGAGCAATTAGACAGAGGAATCACGGTTCTTGATGGGCATGGATTTTACTCAAAAGATAAAAGACAAGTTCTTTATGTTGTAGTGAATCGTCAACAATTAATGCCAATTCAACGCATCATTCATGAAATAGATCCGAACGCCTTTGTTATTATTACAGATGTAAATCAGGTCATTGGAGAAGGATTTACTTTCTACTTTGACGACAGTGGAAATAAATTTTTGCATTAAAAGGATGGGGAGTATGAAAATTAAGAAAGCTTTGGGAATTTTTATAGGTTTACTTTTTATGAATGGACAAGCGGTTTTAGCAAATGAAAATCAAACAGAATCAACAGTGAATAAAAATGTTACTGAAGAAACTACTACCGTTGCAAAGCCTGAAAAAGATGAAGTCACTACAAAAGAAACGGTATTGAAAAAGAAAGAAGAGGCTCCTAATAAAGAAAAAGAAGTGAAACGCACCGGATGGATGAAGGATTCAAATGGGATTTGGTACTATTATAATCAAAATGGTGTTCTAGAGACTTCTAAATGGATTGGGGACTATTATTTAGAACATAATGGTCAAATGGCGACAAATAAGTGGGTAGATGATTATCGCTATTATGTTGATTCTTCAGGAAAATGGATACCAGGAAAAATCAAAAAAACCGGTTGGAAAAAGGAAGATGGTTTTTGGTACTATTATGACGTACAAGAAAATCTTACTCGAAACAAATGGGTCGATTCTTATTATTATTTAGGATCTGATGGGAAAATGAGTGTTGATAATTGGGTTGATAATTACCAATATTACGTCGATAAAGATGGTGTTTGGATTCCAGAAAAGCAAAAAGAAAATTGGATTAGATTAGATTCTATTTGGTATTTCTATGAAAATGGATTACCAGTAAGAAATGTATGGAAAGGAAATTACTTTCTACAAGAAGATGGCACAATGGCAACGAACAAATGGGTAGATGATTATCGTTATTTTGTTGGTGATAATGGTGCTTGGATTAGAGATAAGAAGATGAAATCTGGATGGGTAAAAGAGAATGGTTATTGGTACTTTTACGAAGGAAAAGAATCTCTAGTTAAAAATGCTTGGAGAGGTGATTATTACTTGGGTGAAACGGGAGAGATGCTCGTTAATCAATGGGTCGATCAAAATCGATACTATGTCAATGAGGATGGAAAATGGATTCCAGAAGCCCAAAAAGGGAAAGATGGATGGAAACAAAACTCTTCCGGTGATTGGTATCATTTTTCAAATGGTATTCCTTCCCGAAACAAATGGGTCGGAAGTTATTATCTTTTAGATGATGGAAAGATGGCAACCAATAAATGGGTAGATAATTTTAAATATTATGTAGGTTCTGATGGTGCTTGGGTTTCCAACATTAGCGAAGCTAAAAATCGTAAAGAAATCTTACTGGATTTAGCTCGAGGCTTTATTGGAGTAGAACAGTATGATCCTCTTCACCAATATTTGGTGAATCAATATAATTCTGGACCAAGTAGTTATAGTGGATATAAAGTACAAAGCTGGGATGATTGGTGCGATGTTTTTGTTTCATCTATGTACCAAATTGCGGGAATGATTGACCTTATTGATAAAGAAGCGTATGTTCCTTATCACATAAATATTTTCAAAAATAAGAGAATTTGGATTGGCAAATCAACACCAAGAGCTGGAGATATTGTAACTTTTGACTGGAATGGTGATGGTCTTGCAGATCATATTGCAATTGTTGAAAAAGTAGAAGATGGGAAAATCGTAACTATTGAAGGAAATACCACGGAACATTTGAATGTTGATGAGTCAAAAGTAGTGCGCCACACTCATCGCTTATCCGCATACTATATCATTGGGTACGCTCGTCCTAACTATTAATTTATGTTATAAAAAACCAGTCATTTTTGACTGGTTTTTTATCTTTTTTTATTGCTCAAAAAGCACTCAATTCAGCGTATATTAACGGTTGATTTTAGTGAAAAATTCCCAGTGTTGTGTTATTATAAATTAAATCAATAAAATGATTAAATTTATATAAAGGAGGTAGCTTTATGGTAGGGATTGTCATTGCAAGTCATGGTGAATTCGCTGACGGGATAAAACAATCTGGTTCTATGATTTTTGGAAACCAAGAAAAAGTTGAATCAGTTACATTTATGCCTAGTGAAGGCCCTGAAGACTTACAACGTAAACTGCGTGAGGCTGTTGATAAACTAGAGACAGAAGAAATTCTATTTTTAGTAGATTTATGGGGAGGAAGCCCATTTAACCAAGCAAATATTTTGTTCGAAGAAGATCCTGAACATCGTGCAATTGTTGCTGGTTTAAGCTTACCAATGCTTATTGAATCGTACGCTAGTCGTTTTTCAATGAATACTTCTCATAAAATCGCAAAGGCAATTGCACCAACTGCGATTGAAGGAGTTAAGATTCGTCCAGAAGCTCTTCAACCAGAAGAGAAGAAAGAGGAAAAATCTGCACCTTCAGCACCTGTTACTAACGGAGCCATTCCAGAAGGAACAGTTATTGGAGATGGGAAAATCAAATTCGTTCTTGCTCGTATCGATACTCGTTTGTTACATGGACAAGTAGCTACAAGCTGGACGAAAGCAACAAATCCAAACCGCATTATCGTAGTTTCTGATAAAGTTGCAAAAGATGACTTACGTAAGAAATTAATTGAACAAGCAGCACCTACTGGAGTTCGTGCTCATGTGATTCCACTAAATAAACTAGTTGAAGTTTATAACGATCCACGTTTTGGGGATACAAAGGCATTATTATTATTCGAAACACCGCAAGAGGCTTTAGAAGTTATTGAAAAAGGTGTTCATATTGATGAATTAAATATTGGATCAATGGCACACTCTGTAGGTAAAGTTCAAGTAAGTAATGCATTATCATTAGACCAAGATGATGTGGAAACTTATAAAAAATTACGTGACTTAGGTGTTAAAATGGATGTTCGAAAAGTTGTTTCGGATTCTCCTGCCGACATCTTTAAATTGATTGAAGCAAAGTCTAACGAAGGCTTGAAACTATAATAGAGAGATAGGAGATTATTATGGATTTTAATGTATTTCAAATTATTTTAGTCCTAATTGTCGCATTCTTAGCTGGTTTGGAAGGGATTTTAGATGAGTTTCAATTCCACCAACCAATTATTGCTTGTACATTAGTTGGGCTTGCGACAGGACATTTAACTGAGGGAATTATCCTTGGTGGTTCTTTACAAATTATTGCGCTTGCTTGGGCAAACGTAGGTGCTGCGGTGGCACCAGATGCTGCTTTAGCGTCTGTAGCTTCAGCTATTATTTTTATTAAAGGGAATGATTTTTCAGAAGGTGGACGTAACCTTGCTATTGCTACTGCTGTTACTTTAGGGACAGTTGGTTTAGTTTTAACAATGGTGGTACGTACATTATCAGTTGCATTAGTCCATAGAGCGGATGCAGCGGCTGAAAAAGGAGACTTCAAAGGAGTTTCATTCTGGCATTATGTTGCATTATGTTGCCAAGGGTTACGTATTATGATTCCAGCTGGATTACTTTTATTCTTACCTTCAGATGTTGTTCAAGGTTACTTAAAATCAATTCCTGATTGGTTTGCTAATGGTATGACAATTGGTGGTAACATGGTAGTTGCAGTGGGGCTAGCAATGGTTATTAACTTAATGGCTTCTAAAGAAACTTGGCCATTCTTCTTCATCGGTTTCGCAATCGCTCCTTTAAACGAGTTAACATTGATTGCAACTGGTGTTATCGCTTTAAGTTTAGCGTTAATTTACTTAAACTTATCTAATAACAGCGGAAATGGTTCAACTGGTGGACGTTCAGGTTCTGGAGACCCACTAGGTGACATTTTAAATGACTACTAAGGAGTGTGAATGAGATGACAGAGAAAAAAGTATCTTTAACGAAACAAGACCGCTTAAAAGTTATGTTACGTTCACAATTCTTACAAGGTTCTTGGAACTATGAACGTATGCAAAATGGAGGATGGGCATTCTCCCTAATTCCTGCATTGAAAAAATTATACCCAAATCCAGAAGATTCAAAAGCAGCGTTAAAACGTCACTTAGAATTCTTTAATACACATCCATATATTGCTTCACCGATTCTTGGGGTAACTTTAGCTTTAGAAGAAGACCGTGCAAATGGTGCGCCAATTGATGACGCAACAATTCAAGGGGTTAAAGTTGGTATGATGGGACCACTAGCTGGTATCGGTGACCCTGTATTCTGGTTTACTGCTCGTCCTATTTTAGGTGCGATTGCCGCTGGGTTAGCAGCAACGGGTTCAATCATTGGACCATTATTCTTCTTTATTGTTTGGAACTTAATTCGTATCGGTTTTATGTGGTATACACAAGAGTTAGGATATCGCCAAGGTTCTGAGATTACTAAAGACTTATCTGGTGGTATTTTACAATCTATTACAAAAGTTTCATCAATTGTAGGGATGTTTGTAATGGGGATTTTAGTACAACGTTGGACAAGTATGAAATTCCCACTTGTCTTAACAAAAGTACAATTGACGGCTGATCAATATATTCAAACACCTGGAAAAGATGATGTTGTGACTGGTGGACAACTTCAAGAGATTGTTGCTAAATTATTAGATGGTAAAAAATTATCGCCTGAAGTGGTAACTACTCTTCAAGACAACTTGAATAAATTGATCCCAGGATTGGCTGCTTTACTATTAACATTCTTTGTTATGTGGTTATTGAAGAAAAATGTAAAACCAATTTACATTATCTTCGGGCTATTTGTCTTAGGTATTTTAGCTGGTTTAACAGGAGTAATGGCTCCTTAATCCTACTTGATTGGAGATAGACTATGGCTGTTTCATTAAATACAAAAGCGATTTATAAAACAAAAGCAAACCTTTTTAATGGAGGACTAGGATTTAAAAATGGTGATATCCTTATTGGAGATCGCGCATTTGAATTCTATAATCATCAGAACCCGGAAAGCTATCTTCAAATTCCATGGGAAGAAATTAAATTGGTTAGGGCTCATGTCATGTTTAAAGGACGTTTTATTAGAGCATACTATATTGATACGAAACAAGCTGGAACATTTCAGTTTATTTCTTCAGATGCTGGACGAACTCTTAAAATGATGAGAGATTTTATTGGAAATGATAAAATCGTTAAAACTGAACCATTATTTAGTTTGAAAAAACTATTTAAAAAGTAATAAAAAGGCGAATGCTTTAGCATTCGCCTTTTTAAATTTCATTTGTAAGTAGAAAAGGATAATGATCCATGGAAAGATTCAAATTCACCGTTGGATATGTTACAAATTCTCCATCTTTTTGAGCTTTTATAGGTTCATTAATTTTTATATTGGCTTTTGTACATGAGTATTCTTTTAAATTTTTGGGAAACAGTTTGAAATGAGTCCCATTTGTTAAAATAAACGGAAAAGCTTTTAGAACTGTAAAAAGAGAAACTTTTCTTGCAATTGCAATTTGAAAATGATGACTTCCTTGTGTTGCAGAAGGTACAAAGCGAATCCCACCTCCAAAGTAGGCGTGATTAAAAGCTCCAAGTAGAAGATTTTTTGTAGAAGTAAAACTTTCTTTGTCATCAAGAGTGATTAGGGCGTCAAACTCTTTGCGTTCTTTAAAAGCCTTAATAATAGGTGTTAAGTAAGAAGCTTTTTTAATTCCTTTAGCTTGAAGGAGTGCTTGCCTTTGTTTTTGGTTTATTTCACAAATAGCAGCATCAATCCCAAATCCCATCGAATTTAAAATGATACCAGTTGTTTGTGAGTTTTCTTCTGAATAAGTAAGAAACTCTAAGTCAATAATATGATTCTTTGAAAGGTTTTCTATAAACTTTCTCGCGTGATGAGTTAAATTCATTTCCCGTGAAAAATCATTCCCAGTTCCAGCCGGTAAATAGCTAAGAGGTACAAAGATGTTCTGTTGTTTTAAATATTGAAGAGCTTCATTGAGAGTGCCATCACCACCAACAATAACGATTACGGTATGTTGATTTCGTTGCTGTAGATGTTTGTCCATCAATTCGGGAAGTTCTCCAGCTCTTTGAGTTTGAAATAACTTGAAGGGAATTCCTTTTTCTGTACAAACTTCAACAATATGATTGATTTGTTGCTGGCCTGAAAAACTGCCAGACATCGGATTTCCAAAAATAAATAAATTCATGAAATACTTCCTTTCGATTCTTCACAATTATAGCATAAATGAAAGTTAAAATAGAGTGATTTTTGCAAGAAATAACGTATAATGAAGATGAGGTGAAAGTATGGCTAATGATTTTTTTGAGCGAGTGTTAAATCCTACTTGGAAAAATTTAAGTAGAGAATCAAAAGAAGTAGTAATTCGAAATATACTACGCTTTTTCGTGAACCCAATACTAACAATTGAAGATTTAAAGTTTGTACAATATGATTACGCTGGTATTACAAATGATACGTTTGAAGTAACGATTGATGGTAGAGTTTTTGTTTTTGTACCTGGTCAGAAAGAGGTTGTTCTTGGGTGGGATAGCGGTTTGTCAGGACTTTCAGGTCTTGACTGTAGTGAAGAGAGGCAAGAACTAAGATATGCGTTTAAACGTTATTTGAACCAACACGTAACGGGGTTTATGTTTTTAAATCAAAATGTTCAAGAGAAAGATCTTTCTTCTGAAAAGCTAACTACGCAAATTGTTGAAGATGGCATTAATTTGATGACATCTGAATTAAGAAAAGTTGATATTCCAGCAATGTTAGTTGAAAAAAAGCCTAATTTCGTTGGCTTAAAATTTATTGGTCATTATTCTGTGGTCACTGGTCAGATAGATGGGGAAGACATGGTATCAAGTGAAACATTATCTATTTTAGAAGAGGCCATTACTCCAGATAGTTCTTTAGAAGCTCTTTTTCAAGAATTTCCAAGAGCAGTAAGAGTCGATCAGTACTTCATGCAACAGGATATTCAAAATCCAGATCTTTTTGCGTGTTATGTAGCAGATCCAGTTAGTTATGATGAAGGACGCAAAGAGATAGAAAGATCCGGAATGGGACTTTTAAATGAAGATGAATGGGAATATTGTTGCGGTAGTGGAACGAGACGTTTATTTAAATGGGGAAATCAACTACATAGAACTCTGTTGCAGGATGAGTTCAAGTCTCCTTTATGGCAAGAGAATATGTTTGGTTTAGAAATTGCAAACGCTGAATTCGGACCAGAAATTATAGAAGGTCGTCCATATACCAAAGGGGCTTGGCTTGAAGAAAACTTTAAAGCACCTGTGTTAAATTTATTACCTCTTTCTTCTTACTATTCAGTAAATCTGCCACTTTTTGTTGATCCAAACGGAAAATTAGCAGCAGGATATTATTGTATAAGAAGAGCTATTCGAATAGAAATGTAATAGTAAAAGCAGCTACTCAAGTGGCTGCTTTTAAATTTTTATTAAGGTCAAAAAAAGTCAAATAAAACTATTGACCTTTCCTGACTAAAGGTGTATACTTAATTCATGGTCAAGAGACCACAAAAGGAGGAATGAAGATGAATATTGAAAAAATGACAACAACAATGCAACAAGCATTAGGCCAAGCGCAACAAATTGCGATGGTCCGTAAACATCAAGAAATAGATATTCCTCATTTATGGAAAGTATTTATGGAACCAAATCACTTTGCTAGAAATTTATATAGTGATTTACAAGTGAATGACAAAGAATTTGAGGAATTAATTGATAAAGAATTAGACCGTATTTCTGTAGTGGAAGGGCAAAATGTCCAATACGGTCAAAGTATGAGTCAAAACTTATATCGACTCTTTACAGAAGCAGAAAAGATTAGAGAAAGCTTTAAAGACGATTACTTATCTACAGAGGTAGTTGTACTTGCATTAATGGAACTACAAAATCATCCATTAACACGCTATTTAGTACAACATCATATAACCAAAGAAAATTTGAGAGCTCGTATTGAAGAGCTAAGAGGGGGAGAACGTGTGACAAATCAAAATCAAGAAGAACAATATGAAGCATTATCAAAATATGCACGTAATTTAAATGAAGCCGTTCAATCTGGTAAACAAGATCCAGTCATTGGACGTGACGAAGAAATTCGAGATGTAATTCGAATCTTATCTCGTAAAACAAAAAACAACCCTGTCTTAATCGGGGAACCTGGTGTAGGTAAAACGGCTATCGTTGAGGGATTAGCTCAACGTATCGTTAAAAAAGACGTACCGGAAAACTTAAAAGATAAATTAATCTACTCATTAGATATGGGTGCTTTAATCGCGGGGGCAAAATACCGTGGTGAATTCGAAGAACGTTTGAAAGCTGTTCTTAAAGAAGTAACAAAATCTGAAGGACGCATCATCTTATTTATCGATGAAATTCATACAATTGTGGGTGCTGGTAAGACAGAAGGCTCAATGGATGCTGGTAACTTACTAAAACCAATGTTGGCTCGTGGTGAACTACATTGTATTGGTGCTACAACTCTTGACGAATACCGTGAAAATATGGAAAAAGACAAAGCGTTAGAACGTCGTTTCCAAAAAGTACTTGTTCAAGAACCAACTGTTGAAGACACTATTTCAATTCTTCGTGGGTTGAAAGAACGTTTCGAAATCCACCACAGTGTAAATATTCACGACAGTGCGTTAGTGGCTGCTGCGACTTTATCAAACCGTTATATTACTGACAGATTCTTGCCAGATAAAGCGATTGACTTAGTCGACGAAGCCTGTGCTACAATCCGCGTTGAAATGAACTCAATGCCAACTGAACTTGACGCAGTCACTCGTCGTTTGATGCAACTTGAAATCGAAGAACAAGCATTGAAAATGGAAAAAGATGACGCTTCTCAAAAACGTCTTGCTATTTTACAAGAGGAATTAGCAGAACAACGTGAAAAAGCCAATAACCTCAAAATGAAATGGGAAATCGAAAAAGAAGAAGTCAATAAAATCCGTAATAAACGTGAAGAAATCGACCGTGTTAAACGTGAATTAGAACAAGCAGAAGCTGATTACAATCTTGAAAAAGCGGCCGAACTTCGTCACGGACGTATTCCAGCTCTTGAACAAGAATTGAAGGAATTAGAAGAACAAAATAAAGCGAATGCTGAAAGCACGCAACGTCTCGTTCAAGAATCAGTAACGTCTGAAGAAATTGCTCGAGTAGTGGGTCGCTTGACGGGTATTCCTGTAACAAAATTAATGGAAGGTGAACGTGAAAAACTTCTTCACTTAGAAGATATTCTTCATGAACGTGTGATTGGTCAAGATGAAGCTGTACAAAAAGTAGCTTCAGCAGTCCTTCGTTCTCGCGCAGGCTTGCAAAATCCTAGCCGTCCAATCGGTAGCTTCTTGTTCCTAGGACCTACAGGGGTAGGTAAGACAGAACTTGCTAAAGCTCTTGCAGAAGATTTATTCGACTCAGAAGACCATATGGTTCGTATCGACATGAGTGAATATATGGAAAAACATTCAGTGTCTCGTTTAGTGGGAGCTCCTCCAGGATATGTTGGATATGAAGAAGGAGGCCAATTGACAGAAGCTGTTCGTCGCAATCCTTATACAATTGTTCTTTTAGATGAAATTGAAAAAGCGCATCCAGATGTATTTAATATCTTATTACAAGTATTAGACGATGGACGCTTAACCGATTCTAAAGGACGTGTAGTAGACTTCAAGAATACAGTGATGATTATGACAAGTAATATCGGTTCACAATTCTTGCTTGAAAATCAAGGTGAAACAATCGATGAAGAAACTCGTACAGCAGTAGAGGGTGTCCTAAAAGCAACCTTCAAACCAGAGTTCTTGAACCGTATCGACGAAACAATCTTCTTCACACCACTTTCTAAAGACAATATTCGTGGAATCATTACGAAGATGTTGAAACAATTAGCCAAACGTGTAGAAGATCAAGAAATCGTCCTAAGCTTCACAGATAAATTGAAAGATTGGATTGCAGATAATGCTTATAATCCAGTGTACGGTGCTCGTCCAATTTCTCGTTATATTCAACGTGAAATTGAAACGCCACTTGCTAAAGAAATCATCCGTGCAAGCATCCTTCCAGGCGACCAAGTGAAATGTGATTTAGGAATTGATCATGTGACATTTGAAGTCATCGGAAAGAATGAATAATAGGTAAAAATAAAACGCAATGGACATTTGTCCATTGCGTTTTTTGCTTTATTGTTCTTCTTGAATACGACGTTTTCTAATACCCCAGAATTGAAAGTAGTCAGTACGAATAGCGCCGTTATAAAGTTTGCGTTTCTTTGTCGCTTTTTGGCCATAGTAATCTTCAAATGTTAAGTCACTCGTTAAAATATATTTACTCCAAGTTGTCAGTGGTGCATAGGTTTCACCCATTTGTTTATAGATGGCTTGAGCTTGTTCTTCAGAAAGAAGACGTTCTCCGTATGGTGGGTTTGCCACGATAATTCCATTTTCTTTCTTTGTGCGAAAGTCCTTCAACTGCATTTGTTTGAATTCGATTTGGTCCGCGACTCCTGCTTTAATCGCATTTTGTTTAGCAATCTCAATCATTGAGCCATCAATATCGGCACCAAGAATATCGAGTTGGATATCAGTGCGGATTTCTTTTCTTGCTTCTTCTCTGACTTTATCAAATACGCCTGGAGTAAAAAAAGTCCATTTTTCAGCAGCAAACGAACGATTCAATCCAGGAGCGATATTCTTACCAATCAGAGCTGCCTCAATTGGGATTGTCCCAGAACCACAAGTAGGGTCGTAGAACGGTTTATCAGGATACCAGCTTGTAAGCATCACAAGAGCCGCAGCCATGTTTTCTTTCAGCGGTGCTCCACCTTTTTCAGTACGGTAACCACGTTTGAAGAGACTAGTTCCGCTCGTGTCGATTGTAAGAGTCACAACATCTTTTAAAATTGCGACTTCGATAGGATAGAGGGCACCAGATTCGGGTAAGTGAGTACGACGGTGGTAAGCCTCGCTTAAACGATTGACAATCGCTTTTTTAACGATGGATTGGCAGTTAGGAACACTGTGAAGAGTGGATTTCACAGATTTACCAGAAACTGGGAATTCAGCATCGACTGGAAGAATTTTCTCCCAAGGAATTGCTTTTGTTTGTTCAAAGAGCGAGTCGAAAGTTTTTGCAGTGAACTGTCCCATAATGATTTTGATACGGTCTGCAGTTCGAAGCCAAATATTTGTACGAGCGATATCGTAGTCGTCACCTTCAAAGAAGGCTTTTCCGTTTTCGACTTGAACTTCGTATCCCAAGTTGCGTAATTCTTTACCCACAAGAGCTTCGATACCGGCAGCAGCAGTTGCTACTAATTTATATTTTGTCATAGATTTCTCCTTTATTCGTAAAAAGAGGAGTGGACACAAGGCCTCACTCCTTACCATTTGATAAAATCCTGAAGTAAACTTCTATAAGCCATGTTCTGTTCCATTTAATAGCAGGATCTATTAAATTTCAGTAATCATCTGTCTACACATGATGTGTCTCTTTTTTCGTTCATTTCCTAGTAAGAGTGCCCCTACCATAAGTTTGGGTTGCTCGCTCGAGGGGTTTACCGCGTTCCACCAATTTCGTTTCCAAAATTGCTTCGTCACTGTGGCACTTTCAAGAATACTAGAGCATAGCATTGCCGTAGCACGTTTTTCTGCCGTCAACATGAAGTTGCCTTAGCTTATTGTTTCGCTAAGCACGAACACTACAAGCATCTCAGCTTGTGCGAGCATGGACTTTCCTCAGCATTGAATGCCGCGATTACTCAAAGTTTACTTAGTAATTAGTTAAATGTATCAATATTGATACATTTATGATTAATAATCGTTGTCACGTAATGGTGTAATTACACGTGTTTTATAAAAATCGTCATCATCTTCTGTTGAATCCAATGAAGAATGAGCACCATTTCCTTCCTCTAACTTCGAATCAAAAACATGTTTTTCTAGATTTGAAAGTCTTTTTAAAATATCAAAGTTAGTCACTCCTGAAGAAGAAACATTAGAAGTACGATTTACTTTTGATACAGTTGCTTGACGAGATAATTCGTCTACTTTCGTTAATAAACGTTCGTTTTCTGCTTGTAAAAAGCTGATTTCCTTTTGGAATGTGTCATAATCACGAATAATTAAGTCTAAAAATGCATCGACTTCTTCAATATCAAAACCTCTGAATGAGCGTTTAAATTGTTTTTGTAAAATATCTTTTGTACTTAATGAAATACGCGCCATAATTGCTTTCCCCTTTTTTAATCAATCATAATAATCATTAATTTAATTTATCTTCTTTATGATACTAAAATCACTAGAAAAATACAAATACGACAGAGTTATTTTTAGTTATTTTTAATGAAATTTGATATAATTTTTAAAAATAAACTTGTAAAGTAGAGGATTATCATGAATTGGTTAGAAGTATCGGTAAATACACATTCAGAAAGTGTAGAAGTAGTAAGCTCTATTCTGATTGAATTAGGTTCCAAAGGAGTTTCTATTGAAGATCCACAGGACTATTATCAATTAACGGATGAACAACTTGAATGGTTAAAAGTTCAACAAAAAGATCTTTACGAAACAGATACAGTAATCGTTAAAGGATATTTTCAACCTTCACAGTGGTCAAAGGATTCAGATGTCCTTCTTCATGAAAAACTAGAGGAAATAAAAGTTTATGGCTTACAAACAGGACCGCTATCCGTTCAGGTGAAGGAAGTAGGAGAAGAAGACTGGGCTAATGCATGGAAACAATATTATTTTCCTGTGCGTGTCACGAGATTTTTAACAGTGGTTCCTAGTTGGGTTGATTATGAAAAGGAACAAGATGATGAGTTATTAATCGAATTGGATCCTGGTTTAGCATTTGGAACAGGAACACATCCAACGACTCAATTGTCCCTAACAGCTTTAGAGCAAACGATTCGAGGAAATGAGAGTGTTTTGGATGTAGGTACAGGATCTGGTGTTTTAAGTATTGCTTCTAAACTATTAGGTGCAAGTAAGGTGACTGCATTTGATATTGATGAAATGGCTACTCGAGTTGCAAAAGAAAACATTGCATTGAATCCTACCATTGGTGAAATCGAAGTTTATGAAAATAATTTACTTGTTGGAGTAGATCAGAAGAGTGACTTAATCGTTGCGAATATTTTGGCTGAAATTTTACTTCAAATGCCCGAAGATGCTTATCGAAATCTGAATGATGATGGAAGGTTAATTTTATCTGGAATCATAGAGTCAAAAGCAAATGAAGTGAAGCAAGCTTTTGAAAAAGCTGGATTTACTCTTGTTGAAAGAATGATAATGAGAGAGTGGAATTGTTTTATTATGAAAAAGGATGTTGAGTAAATGCAACGTTATTTTGTAAAAGGAATCGTTAGCGAAACGACTCATTCACTTGAGTTTTCAAAAGAACAGATTCATCAGTTGAAAAAAGTAATGAGAATGAAAGTAGAAGAGCAGTTTGAAGTTGTGGATGAGAATAGTACCTTAGCCATAGTTGAACTAGTTTGTTTAGAACCTTTTGAAGTAAGAGTTATTAAGACCTTAAATCAAAAGGTAGAACTTCCCGTATTCACCGCAATTGCAGTCGGTTTATCAAAAGGAGACAAATTAGATTGGATTGTTCAAAAAGCAACGGAATTAGGAGTTAATGAAATTATTCCTATTGAGATGTCTAGAAATGTTGTGAAATGGAACAAGGATAAAGCTAGCAAAAAAACTGAAAGACTACAAAAGATAGCAGAAGAAGCAAGCGAACAATCTCATCGATTAAAAGTACCCTTTGTTAGTGAAGTAATGACGATCGACAGTTTGATTGAATACACAAAACCGTATCAGCAAAATTAATTGCCTATGAAGAAGCTGCAAAAGAAGGCGAAACGGTTCAACTTGTAAAGAGTTTACAAGCTTTAAAAGAAGGAGAAAAGATTGTTTTCGTTTTTGGTCCTGAAGGCGGCATTGACGAAAAAGAAGTAGCCAAATTACAAATGAATGAGTTTCATACTTGTTCATTAGGGCCAAGAATTTTACGAGCAGAAACGGCTCCTTTATATGCTTTAAGTGCATTATCATACCAATGTGAATTACTCCAATAAACTTCAGTTGACGATATTCGTTTAGAGCGGTACTATAAATTACTACATGCAATCAAGAAATGCTTAAGGAGATTCAAATGTCTAAAAATAAGACTTATACCTCAGATGATGTCCTTGCAATGTGTAAGGAGTACATGAATGAGAAGCACATTCAATTTATAGAAAAAGCGATTTATTTCGCAACCTTCGCTCATAAGGAACAAGTGCGTAAATCAGGTGAAGCGTATATTGTTCATCCTATCCAAGTTGCTAGGATTCTTGCGGAATTAAAGCTGGATCCTGATACTATTGCAACAGGGTTTCTTCATGATGTCGTTGAAGATACAGGGTTTAGTATCGATGATATTGAGTATGAGTTTGGAAAAGATGTAGCATTTCTTGTAGAAGGTGTCACAAAATTAGGAAAAATCAAATATAAATCTCACGCAGAACAACAAGCGGAGAATCACCGTAAAATGCTTCTTGCGATGGCTAATGATTTGCGTGTAATTATGGTAAAACTAGCTGATAGACTACATAATCTTCGTACATTAAAATTTCATAAGCCTGAAAAACAAAGAATGATTGCGGAAGAAACGCTTGAAATTTATGCACCGTTAGCACATCGTCTAGGGATGAACAAAATTAAGTGGGAATTAGAAGATACGTCTCTTCGTTATTTAAACCCACAACAATATTATCGTATTGTTCATCTCATGAATTCAAAACGTGATGAACGTGAAGAGTACATTGAAACGACGATTGAAAATATTAAAGAAGCGACTAAAGATTTGGAAATTGAAGCGGTCATTTACGGACGTCCAAAACATATTTATTCCATTTACCGTAAAATGAAAGATCAAAAGAAACAGTTTAGCGAGATTTACGATTTACTTGCGATCCGTGTTTTAGTGGATAGTATTAAGGATTGCTACGCAGTACTTGGAGCGATTCATACGAAATGGAAACCAATGCCAGGTCGTTTTAAAGACTATATTGCGATTCCAAAAGCGAATATGTATCAATCCATTCATACAACCGTGATTGGTCCTGGTGGAAGACCTGTGGAAATTCAAATCCGTACCTTCGAAATGCACCAAGTAGCTGAGTACGGGGTTGCAGCTCACTGGGCTTATAAAGAAGGAAATAAAGAAAAAGTTACGAACGACCCATTGCAAAAACAATTAGATTGGTTTAAGGACTTAATCGAACTTCAAAATGAAACTAAAGATGCAAAAGACTTTATGAATAGTGTGAAGGGAGACATCTTTGGAGATAAGGTTTACGTCTTTACGCCAAAAGGAGATGTATCTGAGCTTCCTCTAGGTTCTGGACCACTTGATTTTGCTTATAATATTCACACTGAGGTTGGTAACAAAACAGTAGGGGCCAAAGTCAATAATAAGATTGTTCCATTGAACTACCAGTTAAAGACTGGGGATATTGTTGAAGTATTGACTTCTGCTAATTCATTTGGACCATCTCGTGACTGGATTAATCTTGTTTATACGACTCGTGCAAAAAATAAAATCAAACGTTTCTTTAAGTTACAAGATCGTGATGAAAATATTATCAAAGGACGAGAGTTACTTGAAAAACAAATTACTGAGCTTGGATTTAACTTCAAAGACTTTATGACAAAACAAGGCATGAAAGACATTGCTTCTCGCTTCAACTTTGGAACGGAAGAAGATTTGTTAGCAGCAATTGGCTTTGGAGAAGTCTCTTATCAAACAGTTGCCAATAAGATGACCGATAAAGCTCGTAAAGAAATCGAGGACCAAAAAGTTGTTGAAACTGCTTTTGAGAAAACAACAACTCAAGGACAGAAGAAAGAAAGTCAAAAGATGAAAATTCGTCACGAAGGTGGCGTGATTATTGAAGGAGTAGACAATCTTTTAATTCGTTTAAGCCGTTGTTGTAATCCAGTTCCTGGGGACGACATTGTTGGTTATATTACAAAAGGACGCGGTATTTCCGTTCATAGAAAAGACTGTCCAAATGTTCAACTGCCTGAAAGCGAACAAAACCGTTTAATCGAAGTGGATTGGGAGGATGCTGCCAACACGGGTCAACAATACGATACAGAATTAGTTGTTGAAGGATATAACCGTAATGGATTGTTGAATGAAGTCTTGAATGTTATCAACAGTACGACGAAATCGTTAAATTCAGTAAATGGGAAAGTTGATGCGAATAAGATGGCGACCATCTCCGTCAATATCGGAATTATGAATACGCAACAATTAGACTTTATTGTGGATAAGATTAAGCAAATTCCAGATGTATACAGTGTACGTCGTGTGATTTCATAGGAGGAGTTCATGAGAATAGTATTACAGCGAGTGAAGTCCGCAAGTGTATCGATTGAAGGAGCTATTGTCGGTGAAATCAATCAAGGGTTCCTCTTATTAGTTGGTGTAGGTGCTGATGATAATAGGGATGATGCTTCCTATTTAGCTAGAAAGATTGCAAGCATGCGTATCTTCAGTGATGAAAATGGAAAGATGAATCTGTCGATTGAACAAGTTGGCGGAAAGATTTTATCTGTTTCGCAGTTTACACTGTTTGCGGATACGAAAAAAGGGAATAGACCTTCTTTTACAGGGGCTGCCAGTCCTGAAGTAGCGAACCAACTTTATGAAGAATTCAATGATATACTTCGCAAAGAGTATGGCTTAACTGTTGAAACTGGAGAGTTTGGGGCGGATATGCAAGTCAGTCTTGTGAATGATGGACCAGTAACGATTTTACTCGATACAAAAAATCAATAAAAAAAGAAAGCACAGGATTTCACCTGTGCTTATTTTTTAATCAAATGATTATGGACGTTTGTTTTCTAAGTCGGTTCTCACGACTAAAACGTCACAAGAGGCATTCCGAATCACGTATTCAGAAACTGAACCAATGAAGAGACGTTCTACAGCATTTAAGCCGGTAGCTCCCATCATGATAAGGTCTATATCGTAATCTTTTGTCAGTTGTTTAGAAATGACCACTTTAGGAGAACCATATTCAAGTACGGTTTCAACATCAGTAAAGTTATGAGATTTAGCATAATCAACATATTCAGCAAATAAGTTTTCAGCTTGTTTACGAATTTCATCTGAAAAATTTCCTTCAAATCCAGTAGGTGTTTGAAGAGAACGAGTATCGATGACATGTGATAATAGAAGCTTCGCATGATTTCGTTTGGCAACTTCAATGGCTTTGTCAAAGGCTAACTTTGCTTCTTTTGAACCATCAATTGGAACGAGAATTTTTTCATATTCATGAAACATAAAATCACATCCTTATTCTTGATACACTTATTATACACCTAAATGAAGGGAATGAAAAGGGAACCAAAAAGGAAGAAAATGGGAATTTAGGTAAAAGAAAAACCACTCACGAAGAGTGGCCTAAAGTTAATAACTTTATATAGATTTCCAACGATGCCGTTTGATGTATTTGTTAGTTTGAACCCGCATCTAAAGCAGGTGGGCTTCTATGTATTACTTCCTAACTACCAAGTGAAAAGGCTTGTTATCAGTAACATCAATCTGAATCCCTAAAAAGTCGTAAATTGTTCGGTCAACACTTAGTAAATACCGCGCACATCATAGATCTCTATGTCATTATAGTAGCACATGAATAGGGGAAATGCAATAAATTTTTGGTACCGATTTCTTAAGAAATCACTAATTATTTTGACGATATTTTTGGTATTGTTTCATCAAAGCTTCCTCGTAGGAAGAGGTTGCTTCAGCTTTGAAATATTCCTCATTTTTAAGAGCATCTGGCAAGTATTGTTGCTTCACAAAGTGTCCTGGATAATCATGAGGATATTTGTATCCAACGCCACGTCCTAACTTTGGAGCACCCGAATAATGAGCATCTTTTAAGTAGTCTGGAATACTTATTGCACGACCTTTTCTGACATCCGATAAGGCACAATCGATTGAGCGAATAGCGGTGTTTGATTTAGGTGAAAGGGCAAGTTCGATAATCGCATTTGCTAGTGGAATTCGAGCTTCCGGTAAACCTAGTCTTTCCGCAGCTTGCACGGCTGAAACAGCGCGAGCAGCTCCTTGAGGATTTCCTAGTCCAATATCTTCGTAGGCAATGACTAAGAGTCGTCTCATTAAACTTGTAAGATCTCCAGCTTCCATTAAACGAGCAGCGTAATGCAAGGCTGCATTCACGTCTGAACCGCGAATGGATTTTTGAAGAGCAGAGATGACATCGTAATGTTGGTCTCCGTCTTTATCGTAGGAGAGTGCCTTTCTTTGGATACATTCTTCGGCAATTTGAATCGTAATATGAATTAACCCATCTTCACTAGGTTCAGTAGACTTTGCCGCTAGTTCAAGCGTGTTTAGGGCACTTCTAACGTCTCCGTTGGTACTACTTGCAAAGTGATTTAAGGCTTCTTTTGAGACGTCTAAATTGAGTTTTCCTAATCCGCGTTCTTCATCTTCAATTGCATTGACGAGCGCCTTTATAATATCTTCAGGAGAGAGTGGTTTAAGTTCGAAAATTTGTGTACGACTGCGAATTGCTGAGTTAATAGAAATATATGGATTCTCTGTCGTTGCTCCCACTAAAATAATTCGACCGTTTTCTAAATGCGGCAATAAGAAGTCTTGTTTCGTTTTATCTAGTCGATGAATTTCGTCAAGTAGTAAAATGACACTACCAGACATCTTGGCTTCTTCGGCAACGATTTGCAAATCTTTTTTTGTATCAGTTGCTGCATTTAGTTGCCTAAAGGTTACTTTCGTACTTCCGCTAATAGCACTTGCAATACTAGTTTTTCCAGTTCCTGGAGGTCCGTATAAAATCATAGATGATAATTGTTTAGCCACAACCATACGATTGATGATTTTTCCAGGAGAGACAAGATGCTCTTGACCAATCACTTCTTCAATCGTTCGAGGTCGCATGCGGTAAGCGAGCGGTTGGTGGTTCATTTCAGTTCCTCCTTAAATTTCTTTAAGTTAAGTGTATCATAAGTTGAAAGAATGATATAATAGGAAAGATTAAAACATCTTGTTAGGACAATAAATAGACTTCCCTTATAATAAAATTGTTTGAAAGTGAGGAGAATGCATGGTGAATTATTTAGATTATGCAGCAACAACGCCGGTTCATCCGGAAGTTTTAGAAGTGATTACAAAGGAAATGTCATCTTTTGGGAATCCATCTAGTGTGTATCGCATTGGTCGTGAACAAAAACAAAAAATCGAACGTGTGAGAAAAGCTATTTTAAAAGAACTACAAGCCTCTCCACACGATGCCATTATTTTTACAAGCTCAGGTTCAGAAGGAAACAATTTAGTATTCGAGAGTATTCGGGAGCATTTTGCAAAGGAAAAAGGACATATTATTGTTTCCGCAGTAGAGCATCCTTCTGTTCGTAAATCAGCTGAATTTTTAGCACAAGAGGGCTTTGAGGTGACGTATTTAGCTCCGAATAAAGAGGGAAGTGTTGAGGTGTCAGCGGTTGAAAAAGCTCTTAGAGAGGATACTCGTCTTGTTTCAATTATGACCGTTAATAATGAAACAGGTGCCCGCTTTCCAATCGAAGAAATTGCAGCTCTTTTAAAAGAAACGCCTACTTATTTTCATACAGATGCTGTTCAAGCCTTTGCACAAGAAGAATTTAATGTTGATGGTATCGACTACTTAACAGCTTCTGGGCATAAAATTTACGCACCAAAAGGGATTGGATTCTTATATAAATCAAAAAATGCGCCAATTCATGCTTTAATTAAGGGTGGTGGACAAGAGTTAGGGTTTAGAGCAGGAACAGAGAACGTTCCTTATATTCTAGGTCTTGAAAAAGCAATACAAATTGTTGTGACGAAAAGAGATGAGATCGTTCAAAATTATCAAGAGTTACGAGAGTATCTAATCGCGAAGTTGTCTGAAAGAGGCATTGAATTTGAGTTTAACGGCGTAGCTAATCCAAAGAATCCACATATATGTAACCTGTGGCTAAAAGGAAGAAAAGCGACGCAAACATTAATCTTTAATGATTTGAAAGATGTTTCAGTATCTGCTGGATCTGCTTGTTCAGCTGGAAGCGTGCAAATTAGTCCGGTATTATCTGCAATGTATCCAGATGAAACGAGTCGTCTTGAAGAGTCCATCAGACTTTCATTTGGAATGGGGTCAACAAAAGGGGATATTGATGCATTTGTGGATGCTTTCTAGTAAAAGAGAGCTTTTGTTTAAAGGGAAAATATGGTAAACTAATTTTGTAGAAAAAGAAAGAGGAGAAACGTATATGGCATTTACACCAACTGCATCATTAAAAGGGTCAAACCAAGTATTTTCGGTTAGTCCAACATGTAAAGGATACACATTACGTGATAATGGCTTTACAGAGACAAAATCTGGGAATTTTCAACTAATTCGTAGTTTAGATAATACCATTGATGATCACCGTGGCTTAAAATTAAAAGTGATGGTTGACAAAGATAAAAAATCATTAAAAATTTCAACGGTTACTAAGAATGGTCTTCAAACAGTAGATTTGTATGGAAAATCAAATACAGCAATGGCTGTTGAAAAATTGGAATTCATTTTAGAAGGCTTAGTAGAACGTGGAGTTCTAGAAGTAACAACGAAGTAAGGACAAAGAAAGAGAGACAGTTCAATTTGAACTGTCTCATTTATCATGCACGGGCAGAGTACCCTATGGACTGTTATTCGACTTCTGGTAGCGGTTTGAATTGTGCTACGAAGCTTAAGGTATCGCCAAAATAAAGATTCTCGCTAGGAACTTCATATAGCTCCTGCATTCTCTTGCTTAAAGAATATGGAAGATTGGTTGAATCTTTTTCATACTTCGTAAGCGTATCTTTGTTTATTTTAAGATATTTGGCGGCTTCTAACAGTGTTAAATTACGATTAACCCGTGCTGCTCGTAAAGAGATCATCATACACCTTCGCCCCCTTTTTCTCAATATAATTATAGTGAAAATGAAATCGTTTGTCAAAAGCACGACTGGGCAAAAATCCCAGTACTATCGCATTTTCAATGATTTTCAAGCAATTTTTTTGAAAAATTAAAAAATAAATTTAAAATTAAGGATAAATCTGACAACTCGACCTTCAAATCGACTAGTTCAGGAAATAAAAAGAAATGATGGTGAAAAAATGAGTAATGAAAAAATTAGGGTTGTCGTTGGCATGAGTGGAGGAGTGGATTCTTCCGTAACAGCTCTTTTATTAAAAGAGGCTGGATACGATGTCATCGGTATTTTTATGAAAAACTGGGATGATACGGACGAAAATGGAGTTTGTACTGCGACAGAGGATTATAAAGACGTTGCTGCTGTTGCTGAACAAATCGGTATTCCATATTATTCAGTAAATTTTGAGAAAGAGTACTGGGACCGTGTATTTGAATACTTCCTTCGCGAATATCGTCTAGGACGTACACCAAACCCAGATGTGATGTGTAATAAAGAAGTAAAATTCCAAGCGTTTTTAGATTATGCACTGCAATTAGGAGCAGATTATGTGGCAATGGGCCACTATGCTCGTGTTGAGAAGGACGAAAACGGAATTGTTCACCTATTAAGAGGAAAGGACAATAATAAAGACCAAACGTATTTCTTAAGTCAATTAAACCAAAAACAATTAGAAAAAGCGATGTTCCCAATTGGACACTTAGAGAAAAAAGAAGTGCGTGAGATTGCTGAAAAGTATGATCTTGCGACTGCTAAGAAGAAAGATTCAACTGGAGTATGTTTCATCGGAGAACGTAACTTCAATGAGTTCTTATCAAACTATTTGCCAGCTAAACCTGGTAAAATGGTGACCCTTGATGGAGAAGTAAAAGGCGACCACGCTGGACTGATGTACTACACAATTGGACAACGCCAAGGTCTTGGTATCGGTGGCGGTGGTAAGACGAATGATCCATGGTTCGTTATCGGGAAAGACTTATCAACAAACACATTATATGTTGGTCAAGGATTCCATCATCCAAACCTTTACTCAGATAGCTTAACAGCAACAGATATTCAATTTACAAATGACTTACCAAAAGAGCAAACATTTGAATGTACGGCTAAATTTAGATACCGTCAACAAGATACAAAAGTGAAAGTTGTGTTAGATGAAAAGGACCCAACGCGGGCAACAGTAGTTTTTGATGAACCTGTTCGTGCGATTACACCTGGTCAAGCTGTTGTCTTTTATAACGGAGAAGAATGTCTTGGTGGAGGCATCATTGATAAAGCGTATATGAACGGGGAAGAACGTCAATACGTATAAATAAAATAAAGAAAGGAGATTCCAAATGAGTGAGCCTAATTATATTGTTGGAGAAGTACTGACAACATTTTTTGAGAATGCACAAAATTTTTACAAAGTTTTGTTGGTCCGTGTGATTGAGTCAAACTGTGTATCAGTAGATGACGAGATTGTTGTTACAGGAATTTTCGGCCAAATTCATTCGGATATCTCCTATCGTTTTAATGGAAAAATTGTCTCACATCCAAAATATGGAGAACAATTCCAAGCAGATAACTATCAACAAACACAACCTACTGGAAAAAGAGGTCTTATTCAATATTTTTCAAGCGCTCATTTTCCAGGAATTGGGGAGAAAACTGCCGAGAAAATCGTCGAAAAATTAGGAGAAGATGCCCTCGAACGCATATTAAATGACGGCAATGCTCTGGATGGAATTACAGGATTAACGAAAAAGAAAAAGGAAATGATTCGTGAAGTTATTACTCAAAATCAAGGCACGGAAAAATTGATGTTTGAGTTAACGAATTTAGGTTTTACACCTTCTATCGCGCAAAAGATTATTGGAATGTTTAAGGACAAAGCTAAACAGATTCTAGACGAAGATCCTTATCTATTGTTACAAAAAATTGAAGGTCTTGGATTTAGAAGGATGGATAGTATTGCTCAATCAATGGGAATTGATCCTGATGATGCATCAAGATTAAAAGGTGCCTTATTTATTGTTACTAGAGACTTCTGCTACCAGACAGGCGATACTTATATTTCAAGTGAAGTCTTAATTACTCAGGCGCAGCGTTTGTTAGAATCCTGTCAGAATTATTTAATTGATCCTGAAAAATTGGTAGATGCTTTAAATGATTTAATTCGAGAAGGCGTTGTTTATTCAGATGAAAGTAGAATTGCTATCGCTTCTCTTTATTATGCAGAGCTTGGAATACGAAATGCAATTTCTAGAAGAGTGACTAATGAAAAAGACACTCTTTCTAAAGAATCCATTAGTAAAGCGATTCAAAGAACTCAAGAAAAATTTGACATCACTTATGATGAATCCCAAAAAGAGGCCATTGATCAAATTATGCATGAACCGATATTTGTATTAACAGGTGGACCTGGTACGGGAAAAACAACGATTATAAATGCTGTGATTGATGTCTATTGCCAATTGAACGAAATTCAAGATGTAGAAGATGCTCTGGTTTTAGCTGCTCCGACAGGGCGTGCGGCTAAAAGAATGAATGAACTCACGGGATTTCCTTCATCAACAATCCATCGTTTGCTGGGAATTGCTATTGATAGTCCCGAAGAAAGTTTTGAAGATAAAGAGATTAATGGTGAGTTTTTAATCATTGATGAAATGTCAATGGTGGATACGTGGTTAATGAATCGTGTATTAAAGGCTTCTCCTGATCGTTTGAAAATATTGTTAGTCGGTGATAGTAACCAATTGCCTTCGGTTGGACCTGGTCAAGTCCTTACAGATTTACTTGAAACAAAATCAATTCCTTCAATGGAGTTGAAACGAATCCATCGTCAGACAAATCAATCTTCTATTGTAGAATTAGCTCACTGTATTAAAGATGGGTTTTTACCGAATAATTTCGCTCAAAAACAGCTAGATAGAAGTTTTCTACCATGTACTCCGGAGCGCCTAGTGTCGATTATCGAACAAGTAGTGGTCGCAGCTTTGAAAAAAGGTTACACGAAAAAAGATATTCAAGTATTAGCTCCTATGTACAAGGGAGACTCTGGAATAAACGCCATTAATCAAATGATGCAAGAAATATTAAATCCGAAAATTGGAAATAGTGCTCGTGAGGTGGAATCGTTTGATAGAGTGTTTCGTGTTGGAGATAAAGTTCTCCAATTGGTGAATTTGCCTGAGGAAAATGTTTATAATGGTGATATTGGGGAGATTACAGCAATTCAATTTGCAAAAGAAAATGAAGATCAAGTAGACAAGATTTATGTTTTATTTGACCAAACTGAGGTGGAGTACACTAGAACGGATTGGCAACAATTAACTTTAGCCTACTGCTGTTCTATTCATAAGGCGCAAGGCTCCGAATTTAAAATGGTGATTCTACCAATGGTTAATCAATATTCTAGAATGCTACAAAGAAATCTTCTGTATACAGCAGTTACTAGAAGTCAACAGTACTTAATTTTATGTGGAGAGGCTGGAGCCTTTCAAAAAAGCGCGACCACCATTTCCCCTAAAAGAGCAACTTTTTTACAAGAATTCCTTAGAGATTTGAGTACAAATGCTTTTGACGAATTTGCAGAAAAAATTGTAGAAGATAGCAGTGATACTCATTCATTTAATGTGGAGGAGTCCCATTCAAAAGAAAACGTCGTGTTAAATATGAGAATGATCGATGAGGACTTGATTTCACCGATGATTGGAATGGAGAATCTTTCTCCATATGACTTTATGAGAAGAAGTTAGAATTTTTTCTGACTTCTTTTTTGTTTTTCCAGGAATCAATTGATATCTGTCTTTGATATAAGGTAAAATGAATACAAATGATTATGAAAGAAGGACAGCAAATGAATAGACAAAAACATTTTTTAGTATCAGAAGATGCTGTGCCACCGGTTTTTTCTAAAGTTTTGCAAGCAAAGGAATTACTTGCTACTGGACAAGCAAAAGATGTAACCGAAGTAGTGAAAATGGTTGGTATCTCCAGAAGTGTGTACTACAAATATTATCGCAAAGTACAAGGTTTCTCCTCTGTGAATGCAGGAAGAAAAGCTTCTATTAATATTCATATGAAGAACATTAGAGGAACGTTAACGAAAACGCTAGATGTATTTGCGAGTCGTAACATGAATATTTTAACGATATTCCAAGGATTAGCCATTCATAGTGTAGCGGTTGTTCAAATTATGATTGATATTTCTGAAGCAACTGTTAGTGTAGAAGAATTATTGAAGGAAATCAGCTCATTAGAAAATATTATTTCCGTTGAGCTCCAAAGTATTGAATAATGACAATGAAATTTTTGGATTATTTAAATCATCATCAGATTAAGGTTCTTATTTTTGATAAAGACGGGACGCTTACAGATACTTCCGCTTTATGGTTGGAGCCTACTTTACAAGTTATCGAAGCTTTATTAGCGAGAAATGGAATGCGTTTAGATAAAGAGAAAAATCGGACTTTATATGAAAAGTTAGGAATTACCAGCTCTGAAATAATTGAAAATAGTGTTATTGCAACAGGAAGCGTTCGAGACATGCTGGAAGTGATTGCTCAATTTGGAGAGTTTGATATTGAGGAGATTTATCAGTTTACGGTTCAATTTTTTTATCAATATATTACTTCCAATCCAGATAAAATTATCGCTCTTGGGAATGTTAAAAAGACTCTTCAACGATTCAAAGAGTTGGGTTTTACGTTAGCTTTAGTAACAAATGATTCCAAATTACCAACTAAAGCCGTATTAGAAGTATTGAAGGTAGAATCTTTATTTGATTTTATCGGAACGACTGATGAATTTCCTTCTAAACCCGCGATCGACGCATTAGAGGTTATTTCGAATGAGTTCCACGTATTATTTCATGAAATGATCTATATTGGAGATTCTTCTATTGATGAAGAGTTTGCGAGTCATACTGCAGGCTTTGTAGCTGTTGTGAATAACGAAGACAATGAGAATTGTTTTAAAACCGCATTCGTTAAAGTAAATTCCATCGAGGAGTTAATAAAGGAGAATTAATGGAACTTACTACTCAAAAAAATCATAAAATAAAACATTTACTAAAAATATTGATTCCTGTCTTAATTTATCAGTTAGCGAATTATTCAGCTCAATTTATCGATACAGTAATGACAGGACGTTACAATGAAGTTCATTTAGCTGGGGTTTCGATTGGAGGAAGCCTATACTCACCGTTCTTTACAATGTTGACAGGGATAGTCTCTGGGTTAGTTCCAATCGTTGGCCAATATTTAGGTCAAAAGAAAAAAGAGAAAATTATAGAAGTCATGCGTCAATATTTACTGATTGGAATATTTCTAGCTTTTCTATTATTTCTTTTTGGCTGTATATTTTTGAAGCCCACTTTAGGAATCATGAATTTAGAGTTGTCAGTAGAAATGATTGCGTTTGAGTACTTATCCTGGTTATCTCTTGGGTTAGTACCTTTACTATTATTTAGCGTAATGCGATCATTTGTAGATGCCCTAGGGTTAACCAAACTTTCAATGCTATTAATGGTTTTAGTAGTTCCATTGAACGTATTTTTTAACTATTCTCTGATTTACGGTCAATTTGGTTTTCCAGAAATGGGAGGGCCAGGAGCAGGGCTGGGAACGGCTTTAGCTTATTGGGGACTATTGGTCATTGCATATTTTGTTTTTAAATGGCACTCAGAATTAAAAGAATATCCCATTTTTAAGTGGGAAGGAATCCGTTTATCCTTATGGAAGGAACCTTTTAAAATTGGATTTCCCATTGGATTATCGATTTTTGCAGAAGTTGCTATATTTTGTTTTGTAGGATTATTAATGGCTGGCTTTGGAACAACGGTTATAGCAGCTCACCAAGCTGCTATGAACTTTGCTACATTGATTTATGCTTTTCCTATTAGTATTTCTACTGCTTTAACGATTATTGTATCTTTTGAAGTTGGGCAGAAAAATATTTTATCAGCGGTTCAATATAGTAAGATAGGGATTTTGACATCCTTTATCATTGCAGTTGTGACGCTTATATGTTTAGCGTTAAATTTGAATACCATAGCAAGTTTCTATGGAAGTGAAGAGGAGTTTATTAAACTTACTATTCAATTTTTAGCATATAGTTTACTTTTTCAACTATTTGATGCTATTGCTGCTCCTATCCAAGGAATCTTAAGAGGATTTAAGGATGTTCAAATGCCGTTTATCTTGTGTTTAATTGGATATTGGCTCATTGGGCTACCCATTGGTTTCCTTTTACATTATGGTTTTAATTTCGGTCCATTTTCATATTGGATAGGATTAATTTTGGGCTTAATGTCCAATTGCACGTTTTTAGTCTTTCGTCTAAAACGAGCTGTTATTAAAAATAAAATTAATAGAGGTGGAAATGATGTATCAAACACAAAATGATGATTTTAATATTGAGGAAACTTCTCCTTCAAAAGAGAATGTAAAATCTGAATACAAGAAAGATATTTTATCAATTGCAAGAAGACTATTAATCTATTTTATAATCTTTTTCTTCTTTAGTCTTTTAGGAAGATCTGTATTAAGACAAATGCAATTAGATTCAAAATATCATTATTTACTGATGGATACTAGCTTTGTTTATACCATTACAGCTGTATTTTTGTACATTGGTGCGTTTGTTGGCCTTATTGCTTGGGTCGTTAAAACTAAATTCCCATTTAAACGGATTTTTGAACATGTTGCTCCTAAGAAAATGAACGTAGGAACTTTCTTCTTAATATCTGGTTCCATTTTTGGGATTCGTTTCGTTTCTAAGTTGATTCTAATAGGAATCGATAAATTATTTACACAAATGGGGATTCCTGCTACGCTTTTAGGAGATGCTTCTCCAGAAATTACGAGTAGTATTGTATTTGTACTTTATTTAGGCGTTGTTGCTCCATTTATTGAAGAAGTTATTTTTAGAGGTTTTATTGGATACCGAATGGAACGCTATGGGAAAATATTTGCGATTGGTTTTTCTGCAATGATTTTCTCTTTATTCCATGCAAATTTATCACAAGAAATTTTTACATTCTTCTTGGGAATTCTGTTAGCCTATATTGCATTTGAGTATGGATTCCAATGGGCTGTAGCGTTTCATATGATTAATAACTTTATATTTGCAATTATTGTGGATGTTTACCTTTCTCCTGCCATTGTGATAGACAAACATCCACTCCATTCGATTTTAGAACTTCTAGGATTTGTTCTATTAATTTATATTTTATTTGCAAAATTACCAGAGATTAAAGCTTACATTAGTGAGAATCATGCCTTTAAAGGAATTGGGTTCATCACTTTTACTAAATGGCAGATTGTTTTATATATTCTAGTGATATTGTACTATTCAGTTGGAATTTACTTTATCCAACGTGGTTTCTAGGAGGTTTACAATGAATACAATCTATTTAGAAGACACTGTATTTACTACTTTAAAGGAACACCCAGAAGTAAAGGATTTGTTAGTGGAAATCGGGTTTACCCCCTTAAATCAACCACAAATGGTACAAACAGTGGGGAGAATAACGAGTCTAAAAAAAGGGTCAAAGATCGCTAAAATTCCACTGACTACCATTGTAGAAACTCTTGAAGCGAATGGATATATCGTAAAAGAAAGCAGGGATTAGATGGCTAAAGAAGATTACACTATGGAAGAACGTCAAGAAATTCTAAAAAATCTAATGCTCAGACTTCACGCGGGTGAGGATAAAGAAGTTATTCAAGAAGAGTTCAATGAAGTGTTTGACGAGATTTCTCCATACGAGATTCAATTGATGGAAAGAAACTTAATGAGTGAAGGTATTACTTTTGCTGAAATCATGAGTTTATGTAATGTTCACGCCAATTTGATGGGTTCTAAAGTGAATACGCAGACAACTGTAGCGGACTTTGAACAACCAGGACATCCAGTTCACGTGATGAAAATGGAAAACTTGGCTATTAGAGGGGCTTTAGATAGAGTGGAGCGCCTCTTAGTCAATTATCTCGAAACAAAGGATTCTACAATTGAAAAAGGATTAAGAAGACAAATTTCTTTGCTGGATCAGTTTGAAAATCATTATCAACGTAAAGAGTATGCAATGTTTCCTTTAATGGAAAAAAAGGGAATTACAGCCCCACCAAAAGTGATGTGGGGAGTACACGACCAAATAAGAGATTTGTACCGTGATTTCAAAAAAGCTTTGAACGATGGTAAAGAATCCACTTTGGAAGAATTTCAAATAGCCCGTGACGAAATGTTAGAGATGATTCAAAAAGAAGAAAATATCTTAATCCCAATGGTAGAGCAAGTGTTTCATGTAGACGATTGGGAAGCAATAGCGTCTCAGTCACCTGAATATGGATACTGTATCGTTAAACCTGAAAAAGAATGGGCTGTTAAGAAATCGTTTTCCCCAGTAAAAGAGGAAACACAAGTTGAATCAGAGGGAGATATTCCTTTATCTACCGGTTCGCTTTCGTTAAAAGAATTGAATTTAATTTTAAATTTATTACCGATGGAATTATCTTTTGTTGACGATCAAAATATAGTTAAGTACTACAACGAAGGAAAGGGCGAAGAAAAAATCTTTAAGAGAACCCCAAGTGCAATTGGAAGAGATGTTATTCTGTGTCACCCGCCTCGTGTCCATGAAACGGTCCAAACTATTTTTGAACAGTTAAAATCAAAACAAAAAGAAAAAGAAGAAATGTGGTTTAAAACAGAAGATAAAATGGTTCATGTGACCTACCATACTGTTTGGGATGAAGAAGGGAAATATATGGGCTGTCTTGAATATGTTCAAGATATCAAACCGCTTGTAAACCATTTTGAAGAAGCTGATATAAAGCGAACACTTTCGTAATTAAAATTGATGTGTTACAATCTTTCTGAAAATGAATTTATACCTAAACGTTATACTTTAAAGGAGTTACAATTTTATGTACACGCAGATGATTCTAGGCGCAATTGCAGGACTCAGTTTATTCTTATACGGGATGCAATTGATGGGCGACGGATTGCAAAAAGTTGCAGGTGAAGGATTGAAAGGAATCATTCGTAGATTGACAAAAAATCGTTTGATGTCCGTATTAGTAGGGATGTTTGTAACTACGATTATTCAAAGTTCTTCAGCAACGACAGTAATGGTTGTTGGTTTCGTAAATGCTGGTCTTATGACACTCGCTCAAGCAGTTGGAGTTGTCTTCGGGGCAAATATTGGGACGACCATTACAGGACAAATGGTTTCTTTTAATTTGTCACAATGGGCACCGCTTGTCATAGCTGCTGGTTTAGTAGCCAACATGCTAACGAAAAATCCAAAAGTAAAAGAAGCGAGTGAAATCTTTATTGGTTTTGGGATTCTATTTATCGGGATGAGTACATTAAGTAACTCACTAGAACCTCTAAAAGAATTACCTGAATTTACAAACTGGATTCTTCAATATGGTAGCAATCCATTCGTGGGTGTAGGAATCGGTCTTTTAATGACATTTGTGTTGCAAAGTTCTTCAGCAACGATCGGGATTTTAATTGCTCTTGCTAGTCAAGGTATGCTTCCAATTACAACTGCTATTTTCATTATCTTTGGTGATAACATTGGAACATGTACGACCGCATTAATTAGTAGTTTGGGTACTTCTCGCCGAGGAAAACAAGTAGCTTTATTCCACTTAATGATTAATATCATTGGTACAATTTACTTCATGCTTTTCTTAAGTAACATTCTTGTGAATGTCGTTGAAAGCATTGATCCAGGGAATGTGGCTCGACAAATTGCCAATGCGCATACGATTTTTAATATCGTAAATGTAATTATCTTATTCCCATTCACAAATCTTCTAGTGAAATTAATCCAAATGATTATTCCAGATGGGGAAGATGAAGAAGAAAGCATTACGCGTTATCTTGATAAACGCATTTTGGTTACTCCTTCAATCGCCTTAGAAAATACCATGTATGAATTTGCGGCAATGGCTCAAGAAACCATTCAAGCTCTTGATAATGCAGTAGGTGCTGCTCGTAACAGAGATAAAAAGCTTGTTAAAAAGGCACTTGAGAACGAGAAGAATATCAACGCTTATGAAAAAGCGATTGTTAAGTATTTAGTGGAAATTTCTCAACAAAAAGTTTCTGCTAAAGACCAGCAAACAATCGATGAATTATTTAGTACTGCAAATGATATTGAACGTATCGGGGATCATGCAGAAAATATTGCTGACTTTGCAAAATCGATTATCGAACGTGAAATTTTTCTTGATGAAGATACCGTTAAAGAATTAGACGGAATCTATGAGCTTATTAAAAGAGGTTTTGCGTTATCCATTGATGCATTATCTACTGGTGACCAAGATAAAGTCCAACAAGCAATCCAAATTGAACGTGACGTTGATAAATTAAAAATTGAAGTACGCGATAAGTATATGAAACGTATGAATAAAGGAATTGCTTCAGCGGAATCTGGAATCTTTGTTATGGATCTACTCAGTAACTTAGAACGTGTGAGTGACCATTTCAGAAACATTGCTGAAACTGTGGAACGTTTAAAACGTCCGGTTATTGTAACTGAATAATTAAATTATCCGTAGGCATTTTGTCTACGGATTTTTTTGTAAAAGTGTAGTGATACCGTATACGGTATCACTCTTATAAAGTATAATGAGATTAGGAGGGATGTTTATGGGGGAAACATATGAAATTGGAGAATCGACATACGAGCAGATTAAAGATTTTCCTTATGATGAGTTAGTAAAAATACTTGCGATACTGACCATTGTTGAAGAGGAAGGGATTACGCCATCCGTCTGGGAAAAATGGGGAGAGGTTAAGGATAATCGTGATACTTTAGTTTTCGAAGTATCCAGAAACTATAAGGAAGGTGTACCAAATGGGCCAATACCAAAAGAAGTTATACACAGAGTTAGAGTCTACTTATCCTGAATTTGTAGAGGATTTTAATAAGGAGTATTCGAAGCAAAAGATTGCCTTGCAGTTAGTTGAGCTGCGATTGGAAACGGGACTTTCTCAGAGAAAATACGCCAAAGCGAATGAACTAATGCAAAATAAAGTCTCCATTCTTGAAAACGGGAAGAGTAATTCAAGACTATCGACCATTATTGATTTGGCTGCAAAAAATGGATACAAGGTTGAATTAAAATTTACCAAGTAAGCAAGTGAGCTAGTCTGAAGCAGGCTAGCTTATTTTTATGTCACAGTTAGTACAAAGGTTTAAAAAAGAGTGAGAGTATGATAGAATGAATCGAATTCAAAAACAAAGGAGAACGAAATGCTAAAAGTACAAAACGTAAGTCTATTATTTTCAGACCGTAAATTGTTTGATGATGTAAACATCACTTTTACACCAGGAAACTGTTATGGGGTTATTGGTGCGAATGGTGCCGGAAAATCAACTTTCTTAAAAATCCTATCTGGAGAATTACAACCAACAACTGGTGAAGTGATTCTAGATCCACATGAACGTTTAACAGTCTTAAAACAAGACCACTTCGCATTCGAAGATGAACGTGTAATCGATACTGTAATCATGGGGCATAAACATTTATATGACATTATGAAAGAGAAAGACGCTATCTACATGAAAGAAGACTTTTCTGATGAAGATGGTATCCGTGCTGCTGAACTTGAAGGCGAATTTGCTGAATTAAACGGTTGGGAAGCTGAAAGTGATGCCTCTCAATTATTACAAGGCTTAGGAATCACTGAAGACCAACACTACAAATTAATGAGCGAATTAGTCGAAGCAGACAAAGTTAAAGTGTTACTTGCACAAGCGTTATTCGGTAAACCAGACGTTCTTTTATTAGACGAACCTACAAACGGTTTGGATGCAAAATCAATCGCATGGTTAGAAGAGTTCTTAATCAACTTTGATAACACAGTCATCGTTGTTTCCCATGACCGTCACTTCTTAAATAAAGTGTGTACACATATGGCGGACGTTGACTTTGGTAAGATTAAATTATTCGTCGGGAACTATGATTTCTGGTTACATTCAAGCCAATTAGCTGCGAAATTATTAGCAGACCAAAACGCGAAAAAAGAAGAAAAAATCAAAGAGTTACAAGAATTCATCGCTCGTTTCTCTGCGAATGCTTCTAAATCAAAACAAGCGACTTCTCGTAAGAAAATGTTGGATAAAATTACATTGGATGATATTCAACCTTCAAGCCGTAAATATCCATTCGTTGGATTCTCACCAGCGCGTGAAATTGGGAATGACTTATTATTAGTCGAAGGCCTATCAAAAACAATTGATGGCGAAGTGATTTTCGAAAACGTAAGCTTCCAATTATCTAAAGATGATAAAGTTGCGTTCTTAAGCCGTTCAGATATTGCGATCACCACATTATTCAAGATTTTAACAGGCGAAATGGAAGCTGACAGTGGTACATTCAAATGGGGTGTTACAACTAGTCAAGCATACTTACCAAAAGATATGACAGATGAGTTCTCAAACGAAAAATTAAACATCTTAGAGTGGTTACGTCAATACGCGCCAGTGGAAGAGCAAGATAACACCTTCTTACGTAGCTTCTTAGGTCGTATGTTATTCTCCGGAGACGATGTTATGAAACAAGTAACCGTTCTTTCAGGGGGAGAAAAAGTGCGTTGTATGTTATCTAAATTAATGCTTTCTAAAGCAAACGTGTTAATCTTAGATGATCCAACAAACCACTTAGACTTAGAATCAATCACAGCATTGAATGATGGTTTAATCGCGTTCAAAGGTTCATTACTATTCTCAAGTCATGACCACGAGTTCATTCAAACAACAGCAAACCGCATTATCGAAATTGGACCAAAAGGCATTGTAGACCGACTTGGCTCTACTTATGATGAGTTCCTTGAAGATGAGGCAGTTCAAGCACGTGTAGATGCTTTATACAATTAATAAATTATTAGACCAGAAGGATTAAAGTCTTCTGGTCTTTTTGGTGTTTTTAGTGTAGGATAAAGTTATTAGAGGAGGTATTCAAATGACAAAAATTTATTTTGCAAGTCCATTATTCTCGGAAATGGAAATAGCCTTTAACAAAGTACTCGTAGAAAAAATTCGCCATCAGTTTCCAGGAGTAGAGGTGTATTTGCCACAAGAACAAATGGCGATTAATGATAAGAGCTCGTATGCGGACTCAACGATGATTGCACAGTACGATACAGATGCATTATTAGATTCAGATTTAATGATTGCGGTATTAGATGGAGCGGTCATTGATGTTGGTGTTGCAAGTGAAATTGGAGTAGCATACCATGCAGACATGCCGATACTTGGCTTATACACAGACAGTCGTCAACAAGGAGCAGATAATCCTCAAAAAATAGCTGCCTTGCAAGAGGTAGCTGAATCCCAATTTAGCTATGTTAATTTATATACAGTAGGCTTGGTAAAACTTCGTGGAGAGATTGTTTCTAGCAGTGATGAATTATTAGAAGCTCTAAAAGCCTATCTTAAGGAATCATAAAACTGTAAACTTTTGTTACAACTTTGTAATATAACTGATACGTTCTCCATATGTTCCTCTTGTAAAATAAGGAGTATGTTGGAGAAAGTGTGGTGAATATCGCTTTTGAAAAAGATGAAAAAACTATTTTTGACAACAACAGCATTCTTTTTAGTTGCAGGACCTTTAGCTCCTTCTGTGTTTGCAGAAGAAACGGATGTGCAAAAATTAGAAGCTCAATTATCGTCAGAACTACAAAAAGTGAATACAAAGTATCAAGAAATTGAAAGTTTAAACCAACAGATTGAATCGCTTCATAAAGAGCAAGAAACCCTTGCGGAAAAAGTGAAAACTCAAGAAGCGAAAGTGGAAGAACGAAAAGTGGTTGCTAGCAAAAGATTGCAATTGATGCAAATTTCAGATTTGGCAACTTATAGTATCCTTCACTTACTAAATTCAGAAAGTATTTCAGATTTTCTAAATCGTTTATTTGTGTTTCAACAGTTCTTCCAATCCGATGAAGAAGTATTGAAGAGCTTGGCAGATCAAGTGAATGAGTTGAATCGTTTGAAAACTGAAGCTTCTCAGGCACAAAGTGATTTAGAAACCAAGAAAGAAAAATTAACTTCTGAAAGTCAATCCTACCAAAGTTCAATTGAAGGACTTAAGCAGTTGATTGCTGATAATAAAGCAACATTTGAGAAGATGGAAAAGGAAAAGAAAGAAGCAAAAGTAGCTTTTTCACCTACAATTGCTGCTTTAACGAGTGATTCCAAACAAACGAATCAGGTGGCGCCATCTACTTCGAGTCAGGATACGACCGTTGCTAAACCAGTAGCCGCTGAGCCTTCAACGTCGACGACTCAAGCAGCTCCTACTACGACTGAGACGCCAACGACAACCTCAAACAGTTCAAGTTCCTCACAATCTAGCGGAAGAACACTACAAGTAGTCGCAACTGGATATTCATATAATGAACCTGGTTTAGGATACTATACAGCAACAGGAATTGATTTGCGCTCTAATCCAACCGTTATTGCAGTCGATCCAAGTGTCATTCCTTTAGGAAGTTTGATTGAGGTTCCTGGTTATGGCGTTGCAATTGCTGGAGATACTGGTAGTGCGATAAAGGGAAATAAAATTGACCTTCATTTCGTTTCTGTCGATCAAGCCAATCAATGGGGAAGAAGAACAGTTACAATTAAAATCTTAAAATAACAAAAAAACACTCTTGAGACCAAGAGTGTTTTTTTGTTATTAATATTCTTTTATGATTTAATTTTCTAATTCGTCTTTGTTTTCACGAATCCATTCTTTAATTTGATGAATCAGGGGAAGTAGCCTTTTTCCTAAAGGCGTCAATCCATAATAGGTTTTATGACCAGTACTGGCCATACCACGTTTGTATAGAATGTCGATTTCGATTAAATCATTTAAAGATTGGGTAAGGACTTTACGAGAAATGGAACCGAGTGTTCTTTCAATTTGCGCAAAATACATTTCTTCTTTTTCGAGAGTTAATAAGATAAAGACACTCCATTTTCCTAACAAGGGGAGAGCTAATTTTCGTAAATATGTTTCATTTTCCATGTGCAGGCACCTCAAAGTAACTTCTATTAATTGTATAATTATTCTTTATAATTATACATATTAACATGTATTTAGACTATTAAGGAGGATAAAAATGTTTTTTAAGACGTTTGAATTTGATTTTGAGACGAGACGCTTAATGTGGTACTGCCCATATGGGGGAAGTGATTTTGCTGAGGTTTCTACTACTTCAGAAAAAATTAAAGAAAGAGACTATGAGTCTTGGTATACTGAGTGGAAGGAGGTTGGGGATTTATTAACAAGTAGATTTTATATAAGTGATATCTCTAAAGGAAAGACTTTTTTAAGAGCTAGTCGTTATTATCAAGCTGCTGAATTTTTCTTACATCCAACTGACTCTCGGAAGTTAGAAGTCTATAACAATTCCGTTGAATACTTTTATCGTGGATTAGACCTTTTACGAATTCCGTATCAAATGAAAAACATACATTTTAAAGAAGTGACTTTACGTACTTTATCATTTAGAACAACAAAAAATTGTAAAGGAACTTTACTAATTTGTAGTGGTTTTGATGGATTGTTGGAGGAACTTTATTTCACAAATGTTAAAGCAGCTTTAGACGAAGGATATAATTGTATCCTTTTTGAAGGACCAGGGCAATCCAATGTCATACGCTATCAACATAAAGCTTTTATACCCAACTGGGATACGGTTGTTTCTCAGGTAGTAGATGCTTACAAGGATGAAATTGTATCTCCTAAAATTGGAATTGGATTATCTTTAGGTGGTTTACTTATGGCTCGTACTTCTAATTTAAATCCACAAGTATTAGACAAAGTAGTATTGTATAATTATTTTCCGTCCTTACTAGATTCCTTTAAAATGAATATTCCAAAATTCCTTCATCGTTATCTTGAAACTGGATTCCCAATAGCAATTGAGAAAATTGTTTCTTTCTATATCAAGAAAGTTCCATTCTTAAATTGGCAAATAGAAAACGCAAAATGGGTGTTTGGAAGGAGCTCCTTAAATGAACTTATTCGTTATTGTAGGGAATTTGAAGAGCTTCCGGTGAAAAATCCAGTGTTAATTTGTGTTTCAAAAAAAGATAACTATTATGATTCGTCATTAGGGATCGAATACTACCATTCACTCAGTATAAAAGAAAAGAGATTAGTTGTATTTGATAAAGAAAAATACTTTAGTGAGCTTCACTGTCAGAATGGAGCATCCTTTGTCACAAACGATGTCATTTTTGAATGGTTAAATGGTTGTTAATTTGATAAAATAGATATTAGCAACTTAGAACTAGGAGGATTTCTATGATTAAGCTAGTAGCTATCGACATGGATGGCACATTATTAAACAGTAAAAAAGAAATACTAGAAGATACAAAAAAATACTTCAAAGATTTCCATAAAAAAGGAACGGATACTTTATTAGTTCTTTGTACTGGACGCCCTGAGAGTGGAATTCGTCCTTATTTAAAAGACTTAGGCTATTTAGAAGAAAACCACTATATTATTAGCCAAAATGGTGCGAACATTTATGAGAGTCAAACCGGTAAACGCGTGATGGATGCCTTTGTTGATTCTGCTGCAATTCAAAAATGGATTGAACTAGGCAAGAAACACGGAGTTAGCGTTATGGGGGCTGGTGTTGATTACTATTATTCATTCGATGAGGATCCAACAGAATGGATGGAGTTTGATGTAAAACTTGTGAGTGGCAAGCTGAAAAGAATTCCAACCGAAGAGTCTTTAAACACTGATTTCTATAAAATTCTACTAATGGGAGAAGAAGAACAACTTAATGAGTTTGAAACATTTATTCCAGAAGAGTGGAGAGATGAATTTTATGTGGTTCGTAGTCAAAAGTATTTAGTAGAGGTTCTAACAAAAGGTGTGAACAAAGCTTTTGGATTAGAAAAATTAGCCCAAAAATTAAACATTCAACCAAGTGAAATCGCAGCTATTGGAGATGCAGCTAATGATATCGAAATGTTAGAATATGCAGGACTTGCGATTGCAATGGGAAATGCCAGCGAAGAAGTAAAAGCTATTGCAGATATCGTAACAGATACCAATGAAAACAATGGCGTTATTAAGGCGATTGACAAGTTAATTCAGTAAAGAGCAAAAAAGCAAAATGTAACATTGAAGTGCACCCTGTCAAGTAGACAGGAAAATAATTAAATTGTATGACGAGTTCATAAGAACTCGTCTTTTTGTTTATGCAGGGATTTTTAACCCCATTGATAAAGTAATTCTTTTCTCATTATAGAAGTGGATATACTCTTCAACTTTCTTGAAGAGAGACTCATAGGTTTTGAAATGATATAAACGATATACTTCTTCCTTTAATGTTCCCCAGAATGATTCAATTGGTCCGTTATCGATACATCTGCCAGGACGTGACATACTATGTGTTATTTGTCCTTTTTCTATAAAGTGCTTAAAGAAATGAGAAGTATATTGAAATCCTCGATCACTATGAATCATTGTTTTTGTTGGAATTATCTTTCTCTTTATTTGATTAAAAGTATCTTTAACGATTTGATTATTATTTTGTTTAGATATTTGATATGCAACTATTTTCTTTGTGCCATA
>NZ_JVBO01000023.1:0-1252 GCF_001073445.1 Granulicatella sp. 572.rep1_STHE
GTTTCTATAATGCAATTATCATAACAATTTCCTTTTCGAGACATTGATTGTATAATGCCTCGTTCTTTTAATGATCTTTGATAAAATGCGTGTTGATATTGCCAACCTTGATCTGAATGTAGAACCAATCCATTAACATCAGGGAATTTTTTGAAAGCTCTATTTAACATCCTTTGAATCTGTTCTAAGTTGGGGCTTAGAGAAAGATCATAGGAGATTATTTCATTAGTAGACATATCCAAAATTGGAGAAAAGAAACATTTCCCCCAAGAAAAAGTGAATTGAGAGACATCTGTACTCCATTTCTGAAGAGGCCTTTTGGCCACAAAATCTCTATTAATAATATTATCAGCAACTTTTCCAACACTACCGCGATAGGAATGGTATTTTTGTTTAGGGCGTTTTCCATATAAATCATTTATATGCATCAGACGTTGAACTCTTTTATGATTAACAACGTAGCCTCTACGACGAAGTTCTTGGTAAATTCTTCTAACACCATATCTACCTTTATTTACATGAAAGATGGTTTGGATTTCCGATAATAACTCACCATTTTTCTCAGCCACAGCATCTACTTTATTTAATTCAAAATAATAAGTAGATTTAGCCATTTTCATCGCTTTAAGAAGATATTTTAGTTGGTATCCTACTTCTCGAAGTTCCTTGATGATCGCTGCTTTCGCGCCTTGAGAAGCGCAGCTTCCTGTTCTTTTCTCAAGGCTCTCAGTTTTTTTATAACAGCAATTTCAGCTTCTAAATATGCATTTCGCTCACGTAATCGAACTAATTCTTCTCGTTCGGATTCTGAAAGGTTACCAGTCACAGCTTTTTTATTCATAATAAGCTCCTTAGATAATGCTTGTCTACGTTTCTCATTCTTTAGACCATTATATCCATAAGTTAGGTACTTGTGAACCCAAGAACTTAATAATCCGCGACTAATTCCTGCTGGAAAAGAAACCTCTGAAAGAGTCTTCCCGTTTAAAACCTGTAGAATAAATGTCAATTTTTCTTCTGCTGTCCATTTTCTTTGCCTTTTAACGCGCTCTAATCCTTTAGGTCCGTGAATTTTTTCAATTTTATCCCAATCCAGTATTTTTCTTTGGAAACTCCTTTTCATAACTTTTTCAGGCGTTTCGGCCCATATTCCTTGTCGATATAATTCTACACATTTCATTTTGAATTCAAATGAGTAACGCATAATAAATACCCCCTTTACTGGTTTGTCCAGTAAAGGGGGTACATATCA
>NZ_JVBO01000024.1:0-33377 GCF_001073445.1 Granulicatella sp. 572.rep1_STHE
GAATTAAGCGAATCACAAGTGATGAAGCTTGATTCAATCAGCTACTGCGTCTAACTTTATAAAATGTTTTAACTACGAAATAAATTTCTACGCCCTGTAATTCGTTTTAATACGAATCACGTTACTGTGATGATAGAATCCGTTAGTCTTTACGGAATCATCTTTATGCAGCAATACTTATTCCACGATTATTTAAGTCTTGTTAATGTCAAAAAAATTGTATTAAAGCCTTTCTTGATTCCGAAAACTAGACTGATCTAAAACCATTTCAATAAGACCCAAAATAGACAACACATTATTTTCTATGTAATCATACCAAAAAACGGCACTATCATGTGATAGTGCTGTTTTTATTTTTTATAACAATGGTTGGTTTAAAATACTTTCTAATGTAACCCGTTCTTCCAGTTGGGAATCTCTCCATCTATCATTGGCCTCATCTTCGTATGAAAAGCTATCATACCTCATTTGCAAGTCTTCTACAAGATTGGATTCCAAACCTGAATAGTCAAAATCTTCTTCTGATATATCGTCCCATTGATAGTTCCCTAATAACTGCTCTTTTATTCTATTTGTAAATTCTGATATCTGATTTTCAACCTCCCACTCTAAGTCAAAGCCATCAGGATCATAAGCAACGCTAATATCTTCATATTCCAAAGTTTCACTACTGTCTAAATAAGCTTGAAGCAACTCAATTTTTTTCTGTCTAAAAATGCCATAACAATACATTTCTTTAAACGAAGCTTCTTGATAGTCTTCATCTTCTATACTTACCTCATCAATTATGTGATTTATAGTAGATACAATATCATCCAGTTCTTCCGAGTCAAGATAAGAACTATTTATCAGTCTATCTAAGACATTCTTATCTTCAAGAATAGTTAGAAATATTTTTTTGAACACTTTATTCTTAGAAAAATAAATCTGGTTAATAATGTTTCCCCATCCGTTACTATAAATGTTTAAATTATTCCTCCCATCGTATATTCTCAGCAACCCCTCAAACTCATTCTCAAAGTTTGAAAATTCATTTAAACATATAATAGCTAGGATTTTTTCTCCAATAAAATCATTTTTATCTTTGAAGTTGTTCCAGTTTGCTAATAGTTTACTAAAAAAAATATACTGTGAATCATTTGGTTTACTTAATACATAATCATTGATTCCTTTACATAATTGGTGAAGGTAAACAGAATTCTGAGTTATTATTTCAGTTATCTTTGGATTCTCTTTCAATTTATCATTCAAAAAGTCAATAATGCTAGGGTTAAAAAAATCTACCTTACTTTTACCATCAAAACTTTCTTTTGTAAAAGCAAACCATGAGCCATCCAGTTTATTTAACGATTTTTTAAAATCAAATACCGAATCAAGTTCCAACGGATCAAGTGAATTTATTAACCACTCTTCCTCAACAGGATAATTATCGAATTGTAATAAAGAGAATAACAAAAATTTTTCTTCCTTTTCTAGACAGTAAAATAAGTTATCATAAAGTTGAGTAGGGTGACCAAGAATGGCTAATACATAATCATAAAAATTCCCTTTAGATTCTTTAAAATTATTTGCTATTAATTCTACTAACCTAGGAAAATAATTTCGATGTCGTATAATTTTTTTCCAATCACTTCCAATAAGACTGTTATATTTTTCTACAAGCTCTTTTTTATCAGCACTTTCTAGGTAGTGTAACTTTTGTTCAAATACTTTCCTAAAAATGTTCGCTTTATCTATATCTGAATACTTATCTAAATCAATTATAAATCTTTTTTTTTCTGTAAATTTTTCATTAATTAGTTTTTGAAATTCAAAATCCATTGATGTTGCATCTTTAAGAATTTGAGTTCTAGAGTTTAAACAAATAAAAAGGTTGTTTGTATTAGTAGAGGCTGAATATAATTTTTTTATATCTTGTAATACCCTCTCCCCAACATCAAACTTATTACGTCCTAAAAAATCATCAAAAACCACAAAAAGATTTAAATCCTCATTATTTCTATAGTTTTCATTGTATAATTTGAGAACTTCGCTAATCTCTTCTACTCTACGAACAATAACATGAAATAAATTTTCATTATTATTTAAAAATAAATTTCCAAGCATTGAACAAGTTGTTGTTTTGCCAATTCCAGCCGGCCCTTGAATTAAAACAATATGTTCCCTTTGTAAAATATGATAGGCTTCCCCTAAAAAGTGTGTTTCAACAAAATATTTAGAATCAAAATCTGAAAAATAATCATGTGATTCTGCTTCTACCGATTTCAGTCGATCCCTCTTCAGGATAATTGAAATATCTTTCTCCAACAATCCAAATTTCATAAAAACATTTCTATATTCATTCTGTTGCGAAAGAGTTGTTAACGTAGATGAGTAAATAATATAATCATCGTTTGGAATTGCATTAGGAATAATTTCATCTGCGTAATCACGAATCTCCTTTAAGTTTGCAGGAGATAACCCCATACTTGTAACAATAACATATTTAAAATCTGTTACCCACTCATATTTTCCCTTTGTCAGAGCAATTTTATCAATTTCTTCTTTAAAAAGTTTTACGGCTGTAGTTTTATTTTTTGTTACCTGCCATCTTTTAGCTTGAATAATGTGAGAGGGAGATTTGATATCATCAATACCGTCAATACCATCATCCTTTCCTTCCTTAAATCCATGCAGGCTACTATTCTTGAATTTTAACTTAACGATTTCAATAGCAAAATTTTCAAAATCTGATGTTGTCATCCCATCAGCACGAATTCCAATATCCATAATTCTCCTCTTCTTATAACAAAATCTTTCACCAGAGATCTAATATGTTCCTTTGACTCTTGTTATAATCCCAAAACAATTCATAAGACTTATCTTCCATATCTCGTCTTACATCCGGCTTTTTTAATACTGTGTAACTATCAAACATAAACCAACATTAGGTTCGTTTCTTGCTAAAGTTATCCAATATTTTAGTACTCGTCATAACTTCTTAAAGATTACCGTATTAAATTCAAACTATATTTTATCAAATAAATGTCAATAATTGAAGAGACTGCAGTTAAGTTATATCACCGTCAAAATATTACTTTTATAAGATTTCTTTTTCATAAAAATACTATCAACTAAATTAAATTCAAGAAAATAATAAATAGTCAATAATTTATCTGCTTTCCATTTTCGATTTCTATGATAGCAACTAAAAGAGAATGCTATCTTTCCATCTAGCTAAAGCTGTGCACTTACTAAATCCTCTTTATGGTTGTAAAGAAAATCTATTACGGAACTCTTACTAGGAATTGCCATACACGCTTCTTTTCCACTAAGGCATCTCTATGAAGACAACAAAAAAGCTATTACGGAGTTCTGTACGGAATCTATAGTAGCAACAATAGCGAGTGTAACTGATGTGAATGGGAGTAAGACAGAAGAAACAATGCACTTCTGTTTCTTCGTCGTCTTACCCCCGCAAGGACAAATAGGATTGACCAAACTGCTTGCCAGTAACGGTCAATCCATTTGTCTACTGCGTTAAAATCAATAAAGTTTATTAATTGATAAAAACAAACTTGAGGCTCAGTAGGGAGTGAGACTACAGGCTCACACCGGTACAGCTATTGTCGCTACTATGAAGATTCTAAGCAGAACGCAGTAATAGCGTCTCTACTTTTTTATTTATTTTCCGGTCCAATCATAGAGAGGCTGACACGACCTTTCTTAAGGTCTAGCTCCGTCACCCACACTGTTACGATATCCCCAACCGCAACGACATCACTTGGATGTTTTACGAAGCCTTTTTTCAATTTCGAAATATGCACAAGGCCGTCTTGCTTCACACCGATATCGACAAATGCTCCGAAGTCCACAACGTTACGAACGGTTCCTTCGAGTTCCATTCCTACTTGTAAGTCTTCCATCTTCAAGACATCGCTTCGTAAGATTGGTCCTGCGACTTCTTCACGCGGGTCACGTCCTGGTTTCAACAATCCATCCAGTACTAATTCCAGCGTTTCTTGTCCGATACCAAATTCTTCTTTTAACTCTTTAGCATTCAGCCCTTTAAGAGCTTCTTCCAACTCTGGTGAACCAAGCGCTAATTTTTCAGCATTAGCTTTTTTCAAAATGGCTTTAGCGACATCATAAGACTCTGGGTGAATATCGGTACCATCAAATGGGTTTGTTCCATCAATGATTCGCAAGAACCCAACCGCTTGCTCGTAAGCTTTTGGTCCTAAGCGAGGTACTTTCTTCAATTGCGTACGGTTTGTGAACTTGCCGTTTTCGTCACGGAAAGCGACCACGTTTGCTGCGGTTGTTTTCGTTAATCCGGCAATGTGCTCTAGGAGAGCGGCACTAGCCGTATTCACGTTTACCCCAACCTTGTTCACGGCTGTTTCAACGACAAAGTCTAATTGCTCATCTAATTGTTTTTCTGGAACGTCGTGTTGGTATTGTCCAACCCCAACGGCTTTTGGATCGATTTTAACAAGTTCTGCAAGTGGGTCTTGCAAACGACGAGCGATGCTTACTGCTGAACGCTCTTCGACTTGGTAATCTGGGAATTCTTGACGCGCGATATCGCTGGCAGAATAAACAGATGCTCCTGCTTCACTGACGATGGTATAAACAACTTTGCGTGGGATTTGTTTTAATTGCTCCGCCACAAACTGTTCAGACTCACGGCTAGCCGTTCCGTTCCCAATCGCCACCAGTGTCACACCATATTGTTCCACGATGCGACGGAATTGTCCACCTGCCTGAGCACGTTTGGCTTCTGAAGCTCCTACGTGAGGGTAAATCACAGACTTACCTAGGACTTTCCCTGTTTCGTCGATCACCGCTAATTTACATCCTGTACGGTACGCTGGGTCGAGTCCTAAGATGACTTGGCCTTTCATTGGTGCTTGTAATAATAAGTTCTTCAAGTTCTCCCCGAAAATGGCAATCGCTTGTGTTTGCGCCTTTTCACTTAATTCATTACGGATTTCGCGTTCAATGGCTGGTCCGATGAATCGTTTATAGCTTTCTTCAATTGCGCCTTCAACAATCGATGCAGATGGTGAAGAAGAATTTTTGATTTTCTCTTCTTTAATCTTTGTAAGAGGATTTGTCACATCGACTTCAATCGTTACGCGAACTACATCTTCTTTTTCTGCACGGTTTAAAGCAAGCACACGGTGAGGAACGATGGATTTCACGGGCTCTTCGTAGTCATAGTACATTTCGTAGACTTTCTTCTCATCGAGCTCTTCCTTCTTCACGACAGACTTCACGATTCCGTTCTTTTGCGTGAATTGACGTAATTGTTTACGGTATTTCGCTTCATCAGAAATCCATTCAGCGATAATTTCTACGGCACCATTAATTGCATCTTCGACCGTTAGAATTGCTTTTTCTTCATTGATAAAGGTTGTTGCTTTTTCCTCTACAGAATCCTTTGTTGTCATCAGTAACCATAATGCAAAAGGCTCTAGTCCGGCTTCTTTAGCAATCGTTGCCTTTGTGCGGCGTTTTTGTTTATACGGACGATAAATATCTTCCAACGCTGTTAAGGTTGTCGCCTTGCTTAACGCAGCCGTAATCTCTGGTGTGAGTTTGCCTTGTTCGTCAATCAGACGGCTAATTTCTTCTTTTCGTTTTTCGAAGTTTTCCAAATAACGTTGGCGCTCTTCGATTTCACGGATTTGCACTTCATCTAAAGAACCGGTTTGGTCTTTACGATAACGCGCAATAAACGGTACTGTATTCCCATCTTGTAAGAGGCCTAATACCGTATCGATTTGTTTTGGTTTATATTGAGTGAGTTCTGCCTTCACAAGTGCTACGGAACGCTCGTAAGCAGTGATTTCAGTTGTTTGTTCTGTCATAGTCAACTCCCTTTCTGTCTTCTCTATCCTATCATGAAATAAAAGGAAAAGCACCTAAGCAAAAATGCCTAGGTGCCTGATTATGGCTAAAGTTTAAAAAGGTTTGTTCACTTTCAGCTGATTTTGACTCTTATAGAAGAGCTAAAATAATGAAGTTAAGGATGAATAATCCTGTAGCGACCCATAAAATTGGGTGAATGTCTTTTGATTTACCAGTAATGACTTTCACTAAGCAGTAGAAGATGAATCCTGCTGCGATACCGTAGGAGATACTGTAGCAAAGTGCCATAAAGATACCTGCAAAGAACGCTGGAATCGCTTCGTCCAATTCGTCCCATTTCACATCAGCGAATGAAGAAAGCATCATCACCCCAACGATAATTAACGCTGGTGCTGTCGCTTCTGCAGGAACGATGCCCACGAATGGTGCTAATAAGGTTGATAATAGGAATAGACCTGCTGTTACGACTGCTGTTAAACCAGTACGTCCACCAGCTCCGATTCCGGCTGCACTTTCAACATAGGTTGTAGTGTTTGAAGTCCCAAAGATGGCCCCGATAGAAGTCCCAATCGCATCTGCGAATAAAGCCTTATCCATCTTAGAAGAGAAACCTGATCCGTTTTCAAGTTGACGTTCATCTTCTTCAGAGAAGATACCCGTTTTACGACCTGTCCCGATGAACGTTCCAAGCGTGTCAAAGGTATCGGATAAACTGAATGCAAAAATTGTCATTAAGACTAGAGGTAAGCGCGCAGGATCAGAGAAGAGTTTCACGATTCCTTCTGAGCCAAAAGCGGCCATGAATGTTGTGCCTAAATCATTAAATGCTGCTCCAAGCGAGTTGCTTTCAAAGCTGACTTTTGATAAATCAACAACACCCATTGGGATGGCTAAAAGGGTCGTTAACACAATCCCGATAAGGATAGCTCCTCGAACTTTTTTCAATAATAAGAATACGGTGATAATTAAACCAATCACTGCAAGGAGGGCTCCTGGAGACGTGAAGTTTACAAGTGATGGAACAATCCCACCGTTTGAGTTCACGCTGAACACGCCGCCTTTGTATGCTTCTGTTGCGACATTATACGTAACGCCGTTTACTTGAGTAATGGTTTTTGAATCAGAAAGGAATTCTAATAGGTTGGCGTTTTTTAAACCAATATAAGCGATGAAAATCCCAATCCCGCCCCCGATGGCATGTTGCATACTGACCGGAATGGCTTTAATAATCATCTTACGAACTTTTGTTACTGTAATGAAAATGTTGAATAAACCACAAATAAATACCATTGCTAATGCTTCTTGCCAAGTGAATCCAAGGCCAAATACAACTGTAAATGTAAAGAACGCATTCAACCCCATCCCTGGTGCTAATGCGTAAGGAACGTTTGCGAAAAGACCCATCACTAATGTGCTGACAACTGTTGCGATAATCGTTGATAAGAAGACCGCTTGGAATGGCATTCCTGTTTTACTTAGAATGTTCGGATTGACAAAAATAATGTAAGACATCGCGAAAAATGTCGTTAACCCTGCCAAGAATTCAGTAGTTACCGTCGTGCCGTTCTCTTTCAGTTTAAAAAACTTTTCCATTAATTTTCGAACCCCTTTATAAAAGAATGAGTGATGAATTTAGTATACAGAAAATTTAATAGAAAAACAATATAGGTGTCGAACTATTTTAAACATCATTTATTTTATTGTTCGTTATTTTGTTTAACGTATTTATTTTATAGCCTTTATAAGTAAATAGAATTCATGATTTATCGAACATTAAACTACATCATCCATTTTTCTCTATAGTTTTTAAACTATAGAGACAACAAAAAAGAAGCAGCCCAAAGCTACTTCTTTCTATACTTGATTATTTTTCAGATTTCCAAACTGGGAAATATTGTCCAGGACCGATTTCATCCATTTTTTTAGCAACATCGTCTGTTTGGTATAATTCAACGATTTTTTTATAAACTGGGTTGTCTGCATCTTTTCCATTCACAACGATAATGTTATAACGATCTTTTGGAATCGTATCTAAATGGTTTGCATCTGTAAAGATGTTATCTTCAATCTTCAATCCAGCATCTTGAGCCATTGAACCATTGATAGAAGCTGCATCCACATCTTGTAACATTTGAGGAGCTTGAGCAGATTCTGCTTCGATGATTTCTAAATTACGAGGGTTGCTTGTAATATCTGCTAGTGACGCCTTTGTTCCAACGCCCTCTTTCAATGTAATTAATCCTTCAGTTTGTAGCGCTACTAATGCACGACCTTGAATCGCTACCTCTTTAGGAACTAAAACTTTAGCTTTCTCAGGTAAATCTTTTAATGATTTATATTTTGTTGAGAAATAGTATAAAGGTGTGATGAAAGTTGTTCCGATTTCTTTTAAATCGCTCCCTTTATCTTTGTTCCATTGCGCTAAGTATGCACGGTGTTGGAAGGCGTTCATTTGAACAGAACCTTCTTCTAAAGCTGTATTTGGTAAAACATAGTCGTTCATTTCTACAACTTCGATATTGATGTTTTCTTTCTTCGCCTTTTCAGCAACATAATCCCATAATTCATGGGCTGCACTTCCGACAACTGCAACTTTAACCGTTTGAGCTGCTTCAGTAGTAGATTCCTTTACTTCTTCTTTTGATGTTTGACTGCCACATGCAGCTAATGTAATCGCCGCAATTGCTGTTAAAAATAAGTGTTTGATTTTCATTGTTTTTCCTCCAATAATTGTATTTATTATTTTTCATCAACCTGTATTGTCTACCCATTCCCCCTCATTTTTTCGAACACAATAAAAAAATCCTCTGCCCAAAATGGACAAAGGACGATCATTTCAATAATACCGTGTTACCACCTTTATTCGTTCATTCATCACTGAATAAACCTCAATCGATTCCATTGATTCTTCTTTGAAATCGTGTCGCTATAACGGGCGCCCCGTACTTTCCTTACTTTACAAGCTCAAAAAGTCCACTCAATGGCCATTTTCATCTTCTTATCACTACTTGGTTTCACCAACCCCAAGCTCTCTACCAATGCCTCAAAGATTACTTTCCATCTCATCGCGTTATAGATTGAATTATACAGCTAATCTATAATATGTCAACAATTATCTATGAGATAAAGACACTTTTAACAGAAAAGACACTAAAAACACAAATTTGGTCCTAAAAAAATCCTCGAGAAGCTATTTCCAATAGCCCCTCGAGGAAAAATCTTTTTCGTATTCGTTATCAGCAAATGCTGTATAAGGATTAGTTAGAAGATGTTGTTGTTGAATCAGCTGCATCTAAGAAATTCTTCAATGCATTTTGTAAGCTTTCATCAGAAATCTTCACGTCAGCACCTTTCAATAAATCTACCATTGTTTGGTGTAAGAATGCTGTGTCTTTTAATTTTGCTTGTAGCATTTCTTCTTCCATTTGAGATTTCACTTCATCAAATGGTTTCTTCTCACCTTTGTCTAACATTTTAATAATGTGGTACCCAAATTGAGTTTCAACTGGAGTTTCTGTGATATCTCCTACATTTTTCAAGTTGTAAGATGCTTCAGAGAACTCTTTCACCATATCTGAACGTTTGAATGGTCCGATTTCTCCACCTTTAGAAGCTGTACCTGTATCGGCAGAGTTTTCTTTTGCTAATTCTGAGAAATCAGCGCCATCTTTTAATTTTTGAATTAATTCTTCTGCTTTTGCTTTTGCAGCTGCTTTTTCTTCATCAGAAGCAGTTGCTTTAGCAGCAATCAAGATATGTTGTACTTTGATTTGTGGTTCCCACTCATCGTAGTATTTTTTAATATCTTCGTCTGTAAATGCTGCAGCTTTTTTAACAGCAGCTGTCATTAATTTGTTTAAGTAAATAGTTTGACGGTATGCATCTACTGAAGCGATTCCGCTTTGTTTCAAAGCAGCTAACATGCCGTTTTCACCACCATATTGAGCCACTAATTTTGCAACTTCTTGTTCAGCATCTTCTTTTAATTTTTTAGAATCTTCTACTGATCCTTCTAACACTTTTGTTAAGACTAAACGTTGTAAAGTTTGTTCCCCAACGGTATCTTTCATTGCATTCACAAATTCTTCTCTTGTCACATTACCATATTTTGTAGTAGCAATTGTTTCTGAATTCGTATTATTTGAGCAAGCTGCTAATGCTAAAGTTGAAGCAAGCACTAACATTCCTGTGAATTTTTTCTTCATAAAATTCCCTCTCCTATTGGTTTCTTTTTTAATCGATGGTATTAATATACCATAGTTCTAAACTCTTTCCTAGTTTTCTAGTCAGGTCTTACCTTTTCTTAACTTTCTTTTGAACTAAAAAAGAGCCGGGTCTTGTTAGCCCGACTCCTCAAAAAGTTAAGTTAAGTTCTATTCAGTGATTATTGTAATACTCGAATAGTAATTGTACGACGTCCGAAGTTATAAACATCATTTAAATTCACTAAGTGAACGTCAATTCTGTTTCCGTAAATCGCGCCACCTGTATCTGCAGCACGGAAAATACCATAACCTGGAATTTCAACATATGATCCTAATGGAATGACACTTGGGTCAACCGCAATCACATTTGGTTCATTCACAAGGTTTGTTCCATCAGCAGTGTAGCTTGATAAACCAGCTTCATTATATGAATAAGCAGTAGCTTCCACTGTTAAGTAGTAGCCATTTTGGCTTGATGAAGCAGCTTGAGTCGTTTGAGCAGCTTGAGTCGTTTGAGCAGCTTGTGTTGTTTCAGTTGCTTGAGTTGCTTGTGCAGTCTCATTGCTTGCTGAAGTTGTTGCTTCTGACTTCTCTACTTCTTTAACTTCTTTGTTATCTTGAACACGGTAAGAATGTTCTTGAGAGCCATTATTGACAGTCACTTCTTTTTGGTCTGCTGAGAAGCGTAATACTGTTCCTGGGTAAATGAGGTTCGCATTTTGAATCTCGTTTACTTGAACAAGTGAATCTAGTGAAGCGCCTGTTGCTTCAGAGATTACGGATAAAGTATCTCCCCATTTAATTGTGTACTCTTGTACTCCTTTGTCATCTTTTTTCACATCTTGTTTTACTTGTTCAACAGTACGTGCTGTCCATTCAACTTCATTTGCACTTGCTGAATTTGCTGTAAAACCTGCATAGCCAAATAGTGCAAGTGATGCTGTCACCATCATCAAATGTTTCTTGATTGGTTTCATATTTTCCTTTCCGACTTTTGACTCTTTTATAGAATTCAAAAATCTCGTTCGCATAAATTTTTTGAGCCGCGAACTTAATGAATGCAATTATGTTACCATGAAAAAAAATGAAAGTGTTGATTTTACGCCCTTTGTTAAGGTCACTTAATTTTTTTGACTTTTTCTGATGTTATTATTACAAACAAATGACAAGAACATATGTTTCTGCAATATTCGATATCTTCCTGTAACGTTTTCGTAGAACTTTCTTAGATTCTTAGTCATACTTTTTTCATTTATTACATCATTTTTGGCTCTTTTCAAAGAAAAAATCGCATTCAATCGAATATTACATCAAAAAAACCTTCCTATTTAACAGTAGGAAGGCTCTTCATTTTCTTTAATTTACATGATTCAACTCACTCATCTGAATCGTTTGATCGATATTTTCTTTTAAGGCTTCAGGAAGATGGTGCGTTACCCATAGAACTGTCACGCTCTTATTTTCTAGGATTGGTTTCAACACTTCAATGGTTGTCTTTTCGTCTAAGTTGGAGCTGACTTCATCCAGCAAGAAGACTTTTGGTTGTTTTATGAGTCCACGTGCGAAGGCAATGCGTTGCAACTGGCCGCCGGATAGATTTGAATCGCCATCGCCTAAAACGGTGTCTAATCCTTGTGGCAAGTTTCGTACGATAGTGGCGAGTCCCACTTTTTCAAGAGATGCCCAAACTTCTTCATCCGTATACTCTTCTGTGAGCGTTACGTTTTCGCGAATGCTTGTCGTGAAGATATGTGGTTTTTGAGCGATATAGACCATTTGACGATATAACTCATCATAGGATTGTTTCTTCACATCGACCCCAGCAAATTTTACTTCTCCTAAATACTCCGTTAATTTAGCAGCGATAATATTTAATAGCGTTGATTTCCCCTACAATGTCAAGCAATTGTTACATAAAATTAGACGATATTTCTATCGCCTAATTTATATACAAAACTTTTATTTTAACTTTTTTATACGTTCACTTTCTGTTAGAATCCTCATTTGTTCAATAGCAATTGCATTTAATTTTTCTATCCTTTCAGTTGCATCCATTCCCTCATTTATAAAAACAGCATTTAAGTTCTCAAGATTTGATAAACACACTAATTGTGATATATCAGCATAGTCTCTCATATTTCCTTTTAACTCCGGATTACTTTCACGCCATTCTTTTGCTGTCATTCCAAACAAAGCTACATTTAATATATCTGCTTCACTTGCATAGATATAGTTTATTCTTTCCTTTGATAATTTTTCAGGGACAAGATTATTCTTAATTGCATCTGTATGAATTTTGTAATTTATCTTAGCTAAATTCCTCTTGATATCCCAACCTAATTGTTTTTGTTCTTCTTCTTTTAAGCGCTCAAACTCTTTAATAAGATAGAGCTTAAAATAAGGTGATACCCACGACGCAAATTCAAAAGCTATGTCTTTATGTGCATATGTTCCACCATATCTTCCTGCTTTGGCAATAATTCCGATAGAATTCGTCTTATTGACCCATTGTTTAACCGATAAAATAAAACGATTAAAACCTGCTTCATTTTTAATTCCCTCGAATTCGGTGGAATTAAAATTCGCATTATACATTTCTTCCCATATTCCTAAAAATTCAATTGTATTTTTATTCCTTAGCCATTTTTCTATCAGTGCCACACCATTTTCAACATTTCTAACCATGTCGGTTAAAGAAATATAATCTCTATTATCTATGGCAATAATGCTAATTTCTGATCCTTCCACATTTATTTTAGACACAAAAATCACCTCACAATATCTCATTTTAACTATAATTATATCATTTTTTTGTTTGTTCCTAAATATTTACCCTATCAACTCATAGTAAACAGTACTATTTATTTCCGCAAATTTTCTCGTCATTATTTACATTTTGGCGTATTAAAATTAAAGTTGGCGAGATTATGAGTTACTTTTAATACTATCCATCTATATTTCTACAATTTCTATTTCTCCACTTCTTGATACAATTATCTTATCAATTTTATTGTCTAAATAAGCCTTCAATAAACTTTCTTCGTCTAAGACTGTAATATCCATTTCTTTCCTTGAATCAATCTTCTCTGACTTCAATTCTTCCAACTTACTCTCCAATAATATCTTTTTATCTTTGATAAAAGTTTTTTTCTTTAAATAGTCCTCTTTTGAAATATTTTTCTTTTTATAGTTTTCATAGATGATTTGTAAATTGCTGTTTAATATGGATATTTCCTTTAAAATCTCTTCTTTTACATTCTTGTGTTCTATAACTTTCTCTTTATTTAATGTGTTTTGAATCTTAAAATCTTTTAATTTGGGTTTTATAAGTTCAATAATATCTTTCTCTTTGATATTGTTTGGTTTTTTCTCAGCTTTACATAAATTACAATAATAAATCTTATACTTGTATATTTTATCAGAATTCTTCTTTTGTCTACTGTCACATCGTAAACTCATATGTCTACCACATTCTTTACAAAAAATCTTATCAGAAAAAATAGAACGATTTTTGTTTCCTGTATATCCCCCAAAACTTCGTTTTTCTTTTATTTTCTTAACCTTATCAAACACTTCTCTGGAAATAATAGATTCATGGGTATTTGGAAGTATTTTCCACTCATCTTCAGGAAGTAAAATTCTTTTTCTTCCACCTATTTTTGTTTCTTTGAATTTATTATATACATAATCTCCTGTATATAGTTCGTTCCTTGTAATCTGTGAGATAGCTGCATTTGTCCAAACTCTTTTCTTTACTTCACTTCCGGTAATTAAATTTCCAGTATAATCAGAAAGTTTCAGTTCTTCTTTTCGTTCAGAGCGTGTAATATAACCTTTTTCATTAAATATATTAGCCACTTGAATACACGAATATCCTTTTAGCAATAAATCAAAAGCTTCTTTAACTATAAAAGCTGTTTTTTCATCAATGATGATACTATGTTTATCTTTTGGATCTTTAATATATCCAAAAGGTGCTGCCCAATTTATATTTTTCCCCTGCGATTTAATTTGCCTAATAGAACCTCTTACCTTTTCAGATAATTCCTTACTGAATAAATCATAATACAATGTCTTAAACTGTGTATCTGTATCTAAGCCATTACCTTGTTCTTTTAAAGAATCATAGTTGTCATTAATAGCAATAAATCGTATTTTTAGAAATGGTAATATATTGCTTAAGTAATCCCCAAGCAAAATATAATCTCTTGAAAACCTAGACATATCTTTTACAATTATAGTTCCTACTTTACCACTCTTTATATCCTCAATAAGCCTTAAAAATGAAGGTCTATTTGTATTAGTAGCAGAATATCCATCATCTACATATTCTTCTATTTCACAACTTTTTAAAGAGGTTTCATTTTCAATGTAGCTTTTTATATAATCTCTTTGATTTACTATACTTACACTTTCATCTACTTTGTGATAATCTTCTTCAGAAAGTCTTAAATATATAGCTATCTTATTCATGCTCTACCTCCAACTGCTTTCCCACATCTTTATCAAGTTTAAACTTAAAATATATGGTAACCTGCTTATACTCTGATATTTCTATATGGCTAATTAATGTATCGACCAATTCTTTATCAACTTCTATGCTTTTAGCATCCAAGCAGCAAAATAGTACATCTATAAATTCTATAATTTCTCTTTTTTTCTTTTTTATATTTCTTATTCTTTCATCAAAAACTTTTAATTCATTTTTTAAGGTTTTTATTTGATTATTTATTTTTTTACTTTCTATTTTAAAATCACTTAAAAGAACCTCTCCTTTAACATAGTTTTCATATTGTTCTTGTAAATTGATCCTAAGAGAAGCAATCTTTTTATTATTTACATCTGTTTTTATAGAAACTTGATTTATCTTTTCAGCACTTATATTTTCTAAATATATTTTTAGTCGTAATCTTTTATCCTTTTTATAAAAGCTTGAAACCAGTCTTTTTAAGGTATCTACTAAAATTTTATCTAGGTCTGTTTCGTATATTCTTACATGAGATTTTTCTAAGTTTAATCTATCTCCACCTTTACAATAATAACAATAGCAAATCTCATCATGATATTTCAGTCCTCGTGGTCCATATTGTTTTTTCAAATATCTGCCACAAACACTGCACTGTATGAGGTCGTCATACTTTCCTTCTTTTTTATGATCTCTTTGAATTTTTACTCCAACATTTTCTTTTCCGTCTTTTATTATGTTTTTCAGTGAATGGTAAGGTAGATAGTTTTGTTTTTTCTCCTTTATCTCTCTGATATTTTCAAATGTAGTTTTGTCTATTAAACCTTCGTGGGTGTTCTCTGTTATAATCCACTCTTCTTTATCACGAAACTTACTTTTCCTACTTGGATCATGTCTATTTGAGTATACTCTTTGAATCAAATTCCCAATATATACTTCATCAGAAAGCATTTTTGATATATAAGAAATATCCCATTGTTTTGTATCTTCTTTATCCTTAAAAATTTTACCTGTTCTTTTATATTCATCAGGTGTCGTATATGTTTTAGTCAATTCTCTTGCTATTTGCATATTGGATTTACCTTGACTTGCCATATAAAAGATAAGTCTTACTACATCTGCTGCCTTTTCGTCCATCACCAGAACTCTTTTTCCATCAATTTTATCAACCTTATAGCCATACGGAGCCATCGCTCCTATAAAAGACCCTTGTTTCATTTTTATTTCTTTAGATGCTTTTATTTTCTTTGAAATATCTTTTGCGTATAAATCATTGAAGATATTTTTTATTGCTATTTCATAACTCTGATCTGATTTTATACCGTCTTTAGTATCAAGATTATCATTTACGGAAATAAATCGAACTCCCAAAAATGGAAATACTTTTTCGATATAGTTTGCGATTTCTAAATACTCTCTACCAAACCTTGACATATCTTTTACTATGATACAATTTATCCTACCTGTTCGGATATCTTCCATCATTTCAATAAATGCAGGTCTTTTAAAATTTGTTCCAGAATACTCATAGTCCTTGTATACTCTTAAAATCTTTATATCTTTTTCTTTTGCAGCATTTATACAGAGTTCTTCCTGCATTTCAAGTGAATTACTTTTATCCCTGTAAGCTTCCTTTCTTTCCTGTGATAATCTAGCATAAATACCGGCAATGTATATTTTTTCAATCACTTTTCCAACTTCTGTTCCTGATTGTGATATATGCCTATTTTTTGTTCTAGCCACAGCATACCTCACTTTCAGCGCTTACAAGACTTTTATTCATAACAGTGGGTATAGTTTTTGACTTCCTGCTTTTATCGATACTTTTCTTTTTTATAGTGTTGGCTTTAATGTCAGACTTATCCATTTTTGTCATTTCTTCAAGTAAAGACAATTCTTCAGTATGATTAAACCTAACATCTATCGTCTTATCTTCAGAAATAAAAATTTTATCAATAAGCATCACAACAGACAATCTATCTATTTCAGATAAATTTTTATACTTGTTAATGTCGATGATCCAACTCTTATTTTTATCAATCTTCTCCTTAGTATCTTCCTGTTTTTTTAATCTATACTCGATACTTTCATCTAATTTAGTCAATTTCTCTGTATAGTTTTTTCTAAAAAGTTGATATTCTTCTTTACTAATAACATCTTCTTTTAGGTCAAGGTATAGAGAAGATAAGAGTTCTTCTGTCATCGCTTTTTCTCGTTTTAGTATAGGAATTTGATTGTCTTTCAAATTTTTATTTATATCTATACGCTGAACTTTAGAATATAGATTTTCATTAAATTCAATGTAGGACTTCATTATTTTAGATACTGCTTTTATCAAGGTTTCTTCTTTTATGCTGTGTCTTGTGCAAGATTTTTCCTTGTTGTACTTTGAACAGATATAGAATATCTCTTCTCTTTTTTTATACTTTACAGTCCTTCTAATCAAAGAACTTCCACATTCTTTACAAAAAAGCATTCCTGTAAAAATATCAATTTTGTCCTTTCCACGAGAATTATTCAAATCTCTTTTTAACATAGTATTTGCAATAGTAAAAACTTCTTTACTTATAATTGCTTCATGGGTATTTTCTACTCTTATCCATTCTTCTTTCTCTTTTTCTATCTGCTTTTTATTTTTGTAACTTAAAGTAACACTCTTTCCTTGTAAGGTATTTCCAATATATACTTCATTTTCTATAATTCTATTTACTGTCTTTGCTGACCAGGTTCCACCTTTTGTGTTTTGAAATCCATTACACTTAAATCCTTGACTTTCTTTATATTTTCTTGGAGTTAAAACTCCTAAATGATTTAGTTCATCTGCAATTGCCTTTGAGGAATATCCCAAGAGTTTCATATCAAATATATTTTTGATAATATCTGATATCTCTTTATCAATCACTAACTTGTTTTTATTCTCCTCAGACTTTTTATATCCATAAGGTGCAAAAGCACTGATAAAGTCTCCTTTTTCTCTTTTTATCTTTTGAGAGCTTTTTACCTTATTGGAAATATCTCGGCAATAACTGTCATTGATGAAGTTTTTTATAGGAAGTATAAGGTGTGTATCGTTTATATCTGCACTTTTACTATCGTAATTGTCATTTACTGATATAAATCTTATACCGTTTTCCGGAAATATTCTTTGAATATATTTTCCAGCTTCTATATAATCTCTTCCGAATCTCGATAAGTCCTTTACAATAATTGTATTGAACTTTCTATCATAGGCAGCCTTTATCATTTCTTTAAAATTGGGACGATCAAAATTTGCACCTGAATACCCATCATCCACATACTCTTTGACAATTGTAATTTGATTTTTTCTTGCATAAGAGTTTATAATTTCTCTTTGATTGGATATAGAGTCACTTTCTGTTTTTTCGCCATCTTCTTTTGATAATCTTAAATACATAACTGCCAAATTTTCTTTTGCTAAATTGTTTTTAAACATAAAAAAGCCTCCTTTAATTCAATTTACATACAATAAATCGAACCAAGGTAAGGCTTCCACAAAAATATTATAACGCTCCTTATATTTTTTGTCAGCCCCTAATAGACAGAAAATTTTTCTTTGATGTATTCCTCTACTAAATTTTCTAAGCTAAATCCATTTTCAAAAGAAATTATTTCAATCTCTTTTAAATTTCTTATAAGACCAATACCATCACATTTAAGATAGGCTTCTTTTGCAGTCCAATATCTATGGAAACTTATTATATTGTTATCTATATTTATAATTTCATCTCTAGTAAAACAGTTTTCTAATATATCTTTAAACTCAAATTTAAAATTTATTTTTTCAACATCTATTCCTACTTCTCTTTTAGAAAAAGCTAACAAGACTAATCCTTCAGTGTGTGAGATGTTAAACTTTAATCCTATAGTGTTTTCTAGGTAAGGCTTATTGTTTTTATCTCGTTTGACTATTAAATCATTAATTCCTTTTTCTAGTAAACCTTTTAGGGATAAATTAAGTATTGCCCTTGATACTAGATAATTAATTTTTGCTATTTCTGATTTATAATCCTTTGATTTTATTATCTCCTCTTCAGTTAAATAAGAAAGTAATTTTTCTTCTAATAATTTGTCTGTATAAGCCTTAATTAGTATTAAATCATTATTAGATAATTTAGCTTTTAAATTTTCTAAAGTAAGAAAATCTTTAGTATTTCTTATCTCATATTCTTCAATTTTCATTTACTTTTATAAACTCTTTTATCTCTTTAATGACACTTTCAGGAGATGTATTGACAAACATATGCTTGCCATCGATATATCTATAAGTGAATTCTTTTGTGGTATAATCTTGCCATTTTATAAGTTCATCTAAGGTCATTTCTTGATCTTTATCTCCCATAAAACCTAGTATAGGTGATTCTAATTTCTCAAACTTTGTGTCTTGATAGTCTTCATCTATTACAAAATCTGCCCTAAGCGTTGGTAAGAAAATGGAAATTAAATCCTTATTAGCTAGAATTTCTTTTGGTGTTCCTTCATATCTTCTCAAGCCTTCTATAAATCCGTCATCGTCAAGATGATAAATTGGATGAGGTTCTTTATATAATGGAGCACGCCCTCCTGATATAATTATTCCTCTTGGATTTATGTAATCCGAATTTTTAATTCTTAATGCTAATTCATAGACTATTTTTGTTCCCATACTGTGTCCAAATAAATGATAAGGTTTTCTAAAATCAAAACTTTCTTTCATGTCTTCAAATAAACTATCCACTAAGATGTTAATGTCACTTATAGCCTTTTCAGAAAACCTGTTTTCTCTTCCTGGATACTGGGCAACAAATAATTTTATATCTTCAAACTCATCTTTCCATTTTCTAAAGGCAGACACTCCACCACCTGCAAATGGAAATATAAAAAGATTTGCTATTATATTATTTTCATTAATTTCTTTATTTAGTATTTCAAAGTTTTTTGACATAAATTCACCTTTTTATTTGTTTTCTGTTAGTATCGGCTAACTCAAAATTATTATATACTATTTGATAGCTTTTATCAATAGCTTTAAGATGCTTTTGGAAAAATAATTTTAAAGATAAAAATAGCATAGATATCTCATTATGCGAGCCATCTATGCTATTTATTATAAATTATAATCGAAATGTTTTTTTAATTTTTCAAAAGTTTCATCAGAAATAACATGCTCTATAAGACAAGCTTCGTCTTCAGCATTTTTTGCATCTATTCCAAGTCTTATAAATACGTCCGTCAAATATTTATGCCTTGTATACATTTTTTCGCAAAATATTTTTGACTTCTCTGTTAAACGAATTATTTTATCTTCACCATAAATAATCAGCCCTTTATTTTCAAGTTTTTTTAGCATTCTTGTAACAGTAGGTCTTTTATATTCTAAGTAATTAGCAAGATCCATATTTCTTACTTCCTCTTTTTCCAAAGATAAAATATATATAGCTTCTAAATAATTTTCCTCTGCAAATTCCCTGTGTAAAATAAATTACTCCCCCTTCTTAAATTGTTAGTAACTAATAATTTAATTAAATATCTTTAAATATGATAATTTAAAATATTTTTTAATATCATACATATTATTATAGTTGTAAAAGTATCTATTTCAAAGTAATTTTTTTAATTTTTTAAAATTTAAGTTATCATAAAATAGTGTATTTTTATTAAACAAAAATAGCAAAAATAGCAAAAATAGCAAGCACAGTAAGTGCATATGCACTTACTAAAAATGGAATAAGAATGCTACGATTATATCGCTTATTTTTTCCATTTTACTTGTTGGGGAATATCCCCAAACCCCTAAATTTATAATAATTAAATTCAGCAACAAACGCTTATAATAGCTTCAACGTAAACTTGAATATTATCTCAAAAAGTGATAAAATATCAATAATAAAAATTTAAATCAGGAGATTCCCAAACGAAATATATAGAATAAATTAAACCTGTAAGTCAAGTTATCCTACTTGAATTTACAGGTTTTCTTTTTTATTTCGATTAATAAATTTATTAGGAAGAGGAACTTCAAGGAAGTTTACTACGAGCTCTATCTATATAATTATTATCACATAAGAAAGAGGGATTGAGAAAAAATGTAGTATTTATTATTACAACTACAATATACGAGGAGGTTAAATTATGACAAGTAGATTTAGAAATAACGGAATCTATTTAATGTTATCTGATGAGGAGTTAGAATTGCTAAATGAAAAATATAAAGCATCTAAGTGTAAAACTCTTAGACAATTTATTATGAAATGTATTTTAGAAAAAGATATTTATGTACTAGATATGGATGTCTTTCGTGAAATGTCAACAAATATAAGTCGTACTTCAAATAATATAAATCAAATTGCTAAAAGGTTAAATACTACATCAATTATATATAAAGATGATGTAGAAGATTTAAAAAGCCTATTAGAAAATCAAGCGAAAGATATTTTCTCTATGCGTAAAAAAATATACTCTCTTACTAATTCTAATAGCATAAATACTGAGAAAAAATAATGGCAATTACTAAAATTCATCCTATAAAATCCACTTTAAAAATAGCACTTGATTATATTATGAATAGTGATAAAACAGATGGAAAAATTCTAATTTCCTCCCTAAACTGTAACCCTATAACTGCTCATTTAGAATTTGAACAAACAAAAAGAGAATGTAATTCTAAAGCAAAAGTTTTGGCAAGACATTTAATTCAATCTTTTTTCCCTGGAGAAACTACTGCTGAAGAGGCTCATCAAATAGGTATAGAACTATGCGATAAAATCTTAAAAGGAAAGTATGAATATGTTCTTACTACCCATATAGATAAGGGACATATTCACAACCATATACTATTTAATAATGTTTCTTTTGAAACTGGTAAAGCATATCAAAGTAACAAAAAAACTTACCACCAAATTAGAAATCATAGTGATGATTTATGTAGAAAGTATAAGCTATCAGTTATAGATGAAGATTATGTAAAATTTAAGGAAAAGTATAAAACCAATGGTAAATCCTACAAAGAATATATTGAATTTAAGAAAGGAAAATCTTGGAAACATAAACTTCAAATCGCTATTGATCATACTATTATTAAAGCAAATAGCTATGAGAATTTCTTAAAGCTTATGGAAGAATATGGCTATGAAATTAAACTTGGAAAATATCTTTCTTTCAGACATAAAAAACAAGGAGAAAAAGGGCGATTCATTCGTGCGAGGGAAACTACTCTTGGAAAAGATTATACAAAAGAGAAAATAAAAGAAAGAATTGAAAATAAGGTGAATGAAAATTACAAAAATAACAAAATTTGTTATGATAAAAAATCTTATAAGAAATTTGATAATATAATAGACATAGAAAGTAATGAAAAGGTTAAATCTTCTAAAGGTTATGAAATATGGGCAAGAAAGCATAACATGAATACTATGGCGAAGACCTTAAATCAGCTTAGAAAATACGGTCTATCATCTAGTATGGATTTGGAAACTAAACTCCAAGAAGAGTCTGTTAATAGGCAAGAAATCCTAAATAAAATTAAAGATGTTGAAAAAGTTATGAGCGAAATTTACGTAGCTATTGAAGACATTAACACAATAAAAATAAATAAGGTTATCTATAAAACCTATAAAGAAAATCCAAATGATAAAGATTTTTATAGTGAATATAAGCCTCAAATTATCGCATATGAAAAAGCAATAAATACTTTAGAAAAGTGTCAATATAAAAATCTAAGTATAAAAGAGTTGTCAAAATTATATGATGAATACAAAAATAAAAAAGATATTCTTATGGATGACTACGCCAACGAGAATATATTGATAAATGAATTGACCCAATTAAGAAAGAATACTGATAAGTATATTTATAATGAATTATATAAGTAAGTCTGCTGTATCAGCTTCTCCGGTAGTGTGAAAAGTTTTGTGTATCAGCACTCATGATAGAATGTGGCTGATATTTTTTCAATATGACCCATCATTTTCCCTTAAAGACAACTAATAAAAAAATACAGGAGGCAGACTAAAACCTGCCCCCTATAATCTTTTACCTTTCTATGCTATTATCCTTTTTCTTCTTTTCATCCACTTTCATATCCCCTTTAGTCTTAAATTCCTTTAATTTCCCTAGTGTTGATGCTTTTGCTTTAGTATGCTCTTTAGCTTTTAATAACTTTGCAGAGTATACTTTTAGACTTGTGTATTCCTTATTATCCTTTCCCATACTTTTCTTTTCTTTGCCAAATAGGTGTACAAAATCTCCTTTTTTCAAATTTTTTACTTGATTGATTTTGTCATTATAGGCGTAGCAGCTGATGAATTTTGCATTTCCTTCCTTGTCATTTTCAGCAATAGAAAAGGAGGCTACTTTAAAGTCCCTCCCATCTTTTGATTTTAAATCTTTAATTTCTATATCAGTTGCTATATTTCCATCTATATTTAATGTATCCTTTTCTTTATTATCAATATCTTTCATCTCTTTATCTCCTTGTTCTTGATTAGCTTCTAAATTTTCTTTTAACTCTTCTTCGTCTATATATTCAATAAACTTTTCATCAATAAGACCCATAACTGAATCGTTCATATAATTATCATAGGCATTATTAAGAACATTATCATTTTCTACTCCTGTTTCAAGAGATATAATACCTTTTACAAATTCTTTATGATTATATTCTGCTAAAAAATCTATTGTATTTTTCATGCTTTCAAAATTTGTATTTTCCATATTTGCTATTGTTTTTATATCACTTGCGTATCTAACAGAATCCCATTCATACTTTCCACTTTCTTTGTTAAACTCTACTCCTGTGGCTAAAATAAATTGCTTTCCGTCAAATAAGGTAGCTTGATTATCTTTCACATCCAATACCATAGTGTCTCCAAATTCAGTTTTAATTACATTTCCCTTTTTTATATTCATTTTTATTCCTCCATTTCTATTTTTATCTTTCTTATCTGTTAAATCTTTTATTTCTTCTTCCTTTCCGTCACTAATAATAAATTGTTTTATTTCTTCAACTGTTGGATCATCAATTGTAGTCTGGATAAATCCAACTAATTTATCTTCTGAATCGGCAAAATTTTTAATTCCATATTCAACTATATTGTTGATTATTCTCTGAGTATTACCATCAAAAGAAAAATTTTCTCGAATAAATTCATTAAATCTATCTCTATCAAATTCCATATTCTTTTTCCTCTAATAATCTCATTAAAAGTTTTATCTGCCACATGGTTCACTATTATTTATTTCTTTTATATTATTATTTACTGCTAAATTTCCCTTATATTCCTTTAATTTATCCATAATAGATGTTTTTTCTTTCCTTTCAAAATCTCCTATTTCCTGCACTTTACTATCTCTAAAATCAGCATCATTTCTATCTATTATTCCATCTAAATCCATATCTTTAGATAATGGATCATAGAAGTTGCCATCATCATCTATTTCAAGTCCCATTACTTCTCTCAGTTTTTCTTCATTTACTGATACAAGCTCACTAAAATTCCAAAAGCCAATAGATGTCTTTATCTGTACTAGCTCTTTTAAATCACTTGCATCTAAGGGATCATAGGTGTATTGAAAGCTGTCAATTAGGTTCTTATTTACATAGGTGTTCATCTTGTAATTTATTAAATCTAAACTTACTTGTATTTCATGTTTTTCATCTGGTGTAGTTGTATAAGCTATTCCTATATCTGTTAAGTCAGGAAATATAGTATCAAAGTCCTCTAACCTGTTTTCTTCATCATATTCTCTGTTAAGGAAGTCTATCAATTCTTCCTTTACTTCTTCTAGTAATGGATTATCTTGGCTTATATCTTCACTTTTTCCCATATCTAGTAAATTATTTACTTCTGCAAGTCTCAGTGTCTTATCCTTTAAAAGTTCAGCTTGTGGAAATGTCTTTTGTATTTCAATTTTAGCTGTTTGAAATTGCTCTTCTGTATCTTTTAGTTTTGAAATTGTATTTTCTAATCTTTCTGGTAATTTATCCAATACATTATCCATTCTTGTTATATTACCTATTTCATCTGTTCCAAACTCTCCTCTATATTCTCCCTTACCTTTTAATATAAAGTTATATTTATTGAAAAAAGAATCATATTTTATGGATAAATCAAAATTTCTATATTCACCTATTTTTTCTCCATCTTTATCCATTTCCCTATATATTTTAACTCCCTTAATTTTGTTCAACAAAAACTCTCCAGCTATTTTCTTATCTATATACTTCTTTCCGTCAATAATTAGAGAGGTAAATTTATTATCTTCTTTTAAATTTTTATCTACTTCTCTATAAGGCTCAACATTTTTAATATCTTCCTTTAAGTTCTCTATCCTTTCTTTTAATCTTTCTATTTCCTTTGGATAAAATTTAACTACTTTATCTTCCAGCTTGTAAAGATTTGATTTAAAATTGGACTCTAGCATTTTAAGTTTAGAAACTTCAACATCAAGGTCCATCTTCTCCTTTATTAATGGATTTCCTGTTGCAAGAGCTTTGATTTCGGCATAGTTTAATGTGGCTTCGTCTACATCTTCTGCAACTCTTACAGGAGTCTTTGAAGTCATAATTTGGGAAATATATTTTTGTTTATTCTCTAAGGTTTGGAATAGGTAGGCATCAAAAGTATTTTCTGTTACATATCTAAATATATGGACTTCCTTATTCTCATTTCCCTGCCTCACAATCCTGCCTGCCCTTTGAGAAAGATCAGCAGGTCTCCATGGTATATCAAGATCGTGAATTGCAATTAGTTTGTCTTGGGCATTAGTACCTGCTCCCATTTTCTGTGTTGAACCAAGTAAGACTCTTATTTCTCCCTTTCTTACCTTATCAAAGATAGCGTCTTTTTCCATATTGTTTTTTGCCTTATGAATAAATTCTATTTCATTTTCAGGTACTCCCATATCTATAAGTTTTGTTTTAATATCATCATAGATATTAAAATCACTACTTGGTGTAGACATATCACAAAATATTAATTGAGCAGATTTTTTATCTTTATATTTGTCCCAAATGCTAAATACATTTTTTATACAGGTATTCACCTTACTATCAGGATCATCAGGAAGTAAAGGATTGATTAATCTTTGATCTAATGCCATCTTCTTCCCATCATTTGTTATTAATAGCATATTATCAACACTTGAATCTACCTGCTTATCACGAACCTTATCTGCTCTCTCGGAAAAAGTTTCAAGAATTTCTTTTTGTTCTTCAGTAGGCTTTGTTTTTATAGTTTCATAATGGGCAATTGGTGTAGGAAGATTTAAAACATCAGCTGTTTTAATATCCATAAATCCTTTTACAGTATTCATAAGTTCAGGAAGATTATAAAATTTTGCAAATCTGGTTTTGCTCCTATAACCATTACCCTCAGGATTTAATTCTATTGCCGTTATCGTTTCTCCAAAAGTAGATGCCCAAGAATCGAAATGTTGCAATTTCATCTTTTTTAATTCATCATACTGTAAATATCTCTGCATGGTATAAAGTTCAGCCATACTGTTGCTTACTGGTGTACCTGTGGCAAATACTAATCCTTTATTATTAGTTATTTCATCCATATAGCGGCATTTCATAAGCATATCTGATGATTTTTGTGAATCTGTAGAAGTAATTCCTGCTACATTCCTCATTTTAGAAAATAGATAGAGGTTTTTGTATGCGTGGGCTTCATCTACAAATAACTTATCTACTCCCAGTTCCTCAAAGGTTACAACGTCATCTTTCTTATAATCAGCATTTAGTTTTTCTAACTTTGTCTCTAATTTTTTCTTTGTTTTTTCTAATTGCTTTACAGTAAATCTTTGATCCCTTTCTCTCTTATATTCATCTATATAGTCAATGATTTCATCAATTTGACCTTGCAATTCATATTCTTGTCTTTCTTTTGATATAGGAATTTTTTCAAATTGACTGTGCCCTATAATAACAGCATCAAAACTTCCTGTAGCAATACGACTACAAAATCTTTTTCTTCTATCTGGTGTAAAATCTTTTTCTGTAGCACATAATACATTAGCTCCTGGATAAAGTTCATTAAATTCTCTTCCAAATTGCTCTACAATGTGGTTAGGAACAACAAACATTGACTTATTACTCATACCAAGTCTTTTTGACTCCATGGCTATACCTATCATTTCAAAGGTTTTTCCTGCTCCTACTTCATGGGCAAGTAAAGTATTTCCACCAAACAAACCTCTTGCTATGGCATCTTTTTGATGTGCTCTTAATTCTATTTCAGGATTCATTCCTTCAAAAGTAAGATTAGATCCATCATATTCCCTTTGTCTTATGGAATTGAATCTTTCGTTATAATCTTCTACTAATCTATTTCTTCTTTCCACATCATCAAATATCCAGCTTTTAAATTCTTCTTTTATCATCTCTTGCTTACTTCTTGCAAGCATTGTTTCTTTTTGATTAAGCACAGATTTTTTCTTTCCATCACTGTCTTCTACTTGGTCAAATACCTTAGTATCTCTTAAATTTAAAGTATCTTCTATCAATTTGTAGGCATTTACCCTATTTGTACCATAGGTAAAAGAAGCAAGGTCATTGTCCCTATCAGAGCTTTTTCCTTCAACTCTATATTCTCCTGTAAAGTCAGAATACTTAATATCTATATTCCACCTTGATGAAACTGGTGTTTTCAACAAATCAAACATAAATTTTTTGTAATCTTGTTCCGGTATCCATGTTGCACCCATTCTAACTGTAATCTCACTTGCATCTAGTGCTTTAGGCATTACTTCCACTAGCTTTGCTTTTTGAAAATGTAACTCTTCTAATTCTTTTTTTAAGAGTTTACTATCCTCTAGATTTTCTTCCTTTCCTAACTCTTTTTCGATGTTTTTAATATAAGAGTCTACAACTTCAATTTTATCTCTTATATTTCCTGACAAGTATTCATCAGCACTTACGTAAGGTCTTGAAAAATCTCCTAGCTCATTAGCAGACTTAAATGGATTTATATCATTAGGTTCAAAGGAATCTAAATTTAAAAATATTTCTCCCTTTAATTCTTCTATTAATTTATCTCTTGTTTTTCCTGTCAATTCTTCCATATAATCAAAATTTATTTTACCTTTTTGACTAATAGAGAGTACCAGAGCATCTATTGCCCTATCTGTATGATCTATTATTACAGCTTTTTTTATAGTTCTCTTGTTAAAGATATCAGATTTTCCTATAAAGTTGCCTTCTTTATCTAATTTCTCCAAAGTTGAAATTAAAGAAAAATTGGCATCTTCTCTAAATAACTTTTTATTGGTTTTTGAATTTAGTCTTCCATGTTTGCTATTGAAATCATCGTAGAATTTATTTAGATTTTCTTGTTCTTTTTTTATCTCTTCATCTGAATAGTCTTCTTTTTGATAGGTTATAACTTTCCTTAGACTTTCATTTAATCTTAAATATTCTTTTACCTTATCTTTATCCTTTTCATTTAAGGATATTTTTTGCATAATTGAATTTTCTCTAAAATATATTTCATCATCCACTAAAGCAAAAGAATAGTTTTTAACTCTATCATCAGCCGGTATTGTTTCTTCTCCTAAATCATCATTTATTTGAGCTTCTTCATACCTACCTTGAATATTTTTAATGGCTTTTTTTAGTCCTTCTTCTAAAGAAATATCTTTATTTTCAATACATGCAAGGCTTGTCCCAAATCTTGACGGTATTTCTTCCATAGTCCCTATTACCATCTGAGGATTATCTACAAAGTATTTATTATATATTAGTCCTTTTTCGTTTTCATCTAGCTTTACCCAGTCTTCATCTATCTTTAATAGCCTATCTCTCTTTTTTAAAAAGATTATATCTGAAGTTACTTCTGTACCTGCTACTCCTTTAAATGTTCTATTAGGTAGTCGTATTGCTCCTAAGAACTCCGCCCTTTCTGATATATATCTTCTAACATCTTCACTTTTTTTATCCATTGTTCCTGAAGATGTTATAAATGCAATGATGCCGCCATCTCTAACCTTATCTAAAGTTTTAGCAAAAAAATAATCGTGAATTAGAAAGTTATTTCTTTCATACTCACGATCTGCTACTTTAAATTCTCCAAAAGGAATATTTCCTATGGCCACATCAAATAGGTTGTTAGAAAAATTGGTTTCTTCAAATCCTTTTATTTGTATATTGGCATTAGGGTAAAGTTCTTTGGCAATTTGTCCACTAATGCTATCTAATTCAACTCCATAAAAGTTTGACTCTTTCATTTCTTCAGGTAGATTTCCTATAAATCTCCCTGTCCCAGCACTTGGTTCTAATATATTTCCTTTTTCAAAGCCAAGATTAGAAAGACTTTCATAGATAGAGTCTATAACTACTTTCGGCGTATAAAAAGCCGTTAAGGTTGATTCTCTTGCCCTATTATATTCTTCCCCAGTTAGATTTTCTTTTAAAAAGTTTCTTGCATCAAGCCATTGACCTTCCTTTTCTTCATCAAATACATCAGAAAGTCCTCCCCAGCCAATATATTTTGTCAAAATTTCCTGTTCATCTTTTCTTGCACTTCTATTTTCTTTTTCTAAAGCCTTTAAGACATTTATAGCTTCAATGTTGTTTTTTAATCTCTGTGAAGGTGGTAGGTTTTCTTCTTCATTAATAATTTTATAGTTTTCTAAAGAAACTTCAGAAATCCCTTCTATATTTTCTCTATCAGTCTTTTTGTCTTTTTTAACTTCTTCTTCGTTATTATTGTCAATATCTTCAAAGCTGATTTGGTCTACTAGTTCCCCTTTATCAATAGATTGTTTTTCTTTTTCACTAGATTTATATACTTCTAAATCAAGATTTTTGTAATCATTAAAAAGAATTGTTTCACTTCCAGTAATAAAACCATTCATTAGTCCTGTGCTATCTTCTAGTTCTATAGTTTTAGGACTTGTATTATCGTTAATGGCGGTTATAGTGTATTCTTTTCCTTTGTATCTAACACTCATACCTTCTTTAAATGGATTTTCTTCTTGCCTTGTTCTATCATTTTCTATTTGCTGATTTAAATATCCATTTAAAAGCACTTCTCTATGTTTGTCATCAAGTAAATAAGGTAAGTTACTTAATATGTCCTTATAACTTTTATATTTTATAGCTTGATTAGAATTTAAAATATATCCATTGTATCGTAAATTTTGTCTTAGAGTTTTTTCTTTTATATCTAAGATTAGCTCTACATCAAAGCCTTCTTTTCCATCGATTGTCTCCTTAATACTATCTGGGATTTTTAATAGTCCTTCTTCTATTTTCTTTGATAGTAGTAAGTATTCTTCATTTTGAGGATCAAAATAGTATTCTCTTTTTTCTTTGATATCCTTATCTATTAACTTGGAAAGAACTTCTTTTTTATCTCTTATTTCTTCAATTTTTGATTTTTCTTCTTGCGATAAATTTATATTAAAAGTAATTTTATTTTCTTCATTTATATGTGCTAAATTTTGATATGCACCACTGATTTCAAGATTTTTATTAAAAACATATATATCATTATAATAATCCGGAAATTGCTGATTAAAACTTTGAACATCTATATCATAGCCTTTCTCAAATTTTGTAACTTTATCATCAGCAATTTCAAATAATCCTTCTCTTTCCAATTCTAATACATCATTTAAATTTGTAAGGTTTACTTCTTTCATTTTGACAGTAATTTCATCAAACAAACTGTCTATTTTTCTGCTATCCTCAAAAGATTTCCCTTTATATAAATTGTAGATCTTTCCTTGTGAGTTTTCCTTTCTTGGATAAACTCTAATTCCTGTTTCTTCTAGTTCTATATCCTTTGTTTTCTCTTTATCTACTAAAGCATAATAAAATCCTACTTTTACCGCTATTTTATCTTCTACAATCTCTTTTGTTAATTTTTCTTCTGCTTCATTTCTTAATACTTCTAAAGCTTTTAAATCGCTTCCTTTAAAGGAATGTGAGAATAGTTTTAAGTCCTTATCAAAATAGGCATCATATGAATAATATGTTATTTGATTATGGTTATTATCATATCCACTAGAAATATTTTTTATTTTTAAATATTTATTATCCTCTGTTTTAACTATATCACCCACTTTTATAGAGAGGATTTGCTTATCATCTTCTATATTGTTTTCAAGTGAATTATTTAAATATTCTCTATATCTATGTTCTATTCTAATGCCTAATTCTTTAACCTTATCTATTGACTTCATATCATCTGGAAGATTTTCCTGCTTATCGGCAACTTCTCTCATGATTTTTACATATTCTCTTTGGAATACAGAGTTAAAACTTGCTAAGGTATTATTTCCTAAGTTTTCTCTTGCCTTTATAATTTCATTTTCTAAAACTTTATCCTTAACTAATACATCAAAAATTCTATCTTCAATTTGATTTATTGAAATTATTTTTTCATCTATCTTATTTTCTTCTATAGTTTGATTAAGTTCTATCTGACTTTTTCCTATTTGTTCATAAAGAAATTCAAAGTCTCTTTGGTTGATCTCATTTCCATCACCTATGTCTATCTTATAGTGATCAACTATTTTCCCATCTACTATATGGTTAAAATAGAATTTGGAATACCCCTCCCACTTATCAGTCATCTGCCCATATTCATCTTCTCCTAAGGTCTTATTATGAAGTCTTATCTTTTCATCTATTTCCCTTATTTCATCTAATAGTTCTTTAGTCAGCCTTTGTCCTGCATAATCTTTTTCTATTAGACTTGAACCCTCATTAAACTCAATTATCCAATAATCATCTTTTCTATGGCTATCTAAATCAAAACCTATATTCTCTTTATTTTTATTAGGATAAAATTCCTTAAATTCTTCAAAACCATTTACTATATCATCATCTATAACTTCTTTGTTAGAATTAACTACAATATTTGGAATATCATCATATCGACTTTGACTTTCTAAAAGGTAATATTCTCTTCCTTCTATTTCTTCCTTTTCTTTAATATAAAAAGTGTCATGTATTCCCTCAAGAATAATTCCATCGTCTAACTTGTCTAATGGTATATCTAATTGTTTTTCAAAGGCTATGGAATATATTTCTTCTTTTAAAAAGTTTGGTATAAATTCATCATAAATGATAAGTCTTCCATTATCACCTATACTTGCTACAGACTGTCCTTGATAATAATATATAGAACTATTATTTGTTCTTTCCATATATACATCATTATCAGTTGGAGGCAAATCATCTTGATAATTTATATACTCCTGGCTTTCTTTTTCTGTTTTATTGATTTCCTGATCTGTTTTTTTCTCCCTATTTCCTTGAAAACTTTCTTCATCTATATATCTATTCTTTTTAATAAGGTCATTAATTCTTCTTGCAACATTAGACCAAGATAGTAGTATTTCTTTTGCATTACCTTTATTATATTTTATTCCCTTCGCATCGTGCCACTCACCACTTTCTCTTGCAGCAGATAGTGCATGAGAACTTCCACCTACGCCATATTCATTTTTCAAGAAGTCTGCTTGTTCTTTCAAATCATGCTTTTTAGTGAAAAATTCATATATTCTTTTCTTTCCATCAGAAAACCCACTTCCTCTTTTTAAGTTTTCATCTATCTCATCTTGTGTTATGAAACTCTGAATAGGTGCAATATCCTTTAAATTTGACCTATATAATTTTCTTTCTATTTCTAGATCATTGATATCATTATAGATTCTAGATAATTTATAATGATGAAATCTTAAAATATCAGGATTAATCTTATATTCTTCTAAAAATACCTCGTATTCTTTTCTGAGTTTATTTATAAAATTTTTATCTTCAAGTTTTTTCCCGAGATTTTCTTTTTCATCTGGGAAGCCTCTTCCTTTTATATCATTAAGAATCGCTAAATATCTGTCCTTAGTTTCATCAGAAAGATCTCTCTTTAAATACAATAATTTTTCTGCTATTTTTTCTCTTTCATATGTGGCACTTTCTATAACCTCCACGTTGCTAGCAAATTCTCCTCTATTTAATAAATCATTAATATTATTAGCTAAATCTTTCCAAGAAACTATTTGCCCTTCTCTATATCTTGCCTCATCTCCATCTTTAAAAATTGCTCCTTCCTTTCCAAACCATGCAGATATCTTTCTTCCTTCAATTTCAAGACCATTGGCTCCCCTATATATTTCTTTCAAAAAGTCTGACTGTTCTTCTAAAGATTTACCCTTAGAAAATTCTGCTATTACTGCTAATCTTCCATCTTCATGATTTCCTCCATGTATTAAAAATGTATCTATTTCTCTTTGACTTATTGGATTTGAGAAGGATATTTGCTCTCCCTGATTTTTAGCAGAAAAAAAGGAAGTAGACTCTGATATGTACCCCCTTTACTGGACAAACCAGTAAAGGGGGTATTTATTATGCGTTACTCATCAGAGTTCAAAATGAAATGTGTCGAATTATATCGACAAGGAATATGGGCCGAAACGCCTGAAAAAGTTATGAAGAGTAGTTTTCGGAAAAAAATAGTAGAATGGGATAAAATTGAAAAAATTCACGGCCCTAAGGGGTTAGAGCGCGTTAAAAAGCAGAGAAAATGGTCACAAGAAGAAAAATTGACATTTGTTCTACAGGTTTTAAATGGGAAAACTCTTACAGAGGTTTCTTTTCCAGCAGGAATTAATCACGGATTATTAAGTTCTTGGGTTCACAAGTATCTAACTTATGGATATAATGGTCTAAAGAATGAGAAAAGTGGACAAGCATTATCTAAGGAGCCTGTTATGAATAAAAAACTTGTATCAGATACCCTTTCAGAATCAGAACGAGAAGAATTAATTCGTTTGCGTGAACGAAATGCATATTTAGAGGCTGAAATTGCTGTTATAAAAAAACTGAGAGCCTTGAGAAAAGAACA
>NZ_JVBO01000025.1:0-7013 GCF_001073445.1 Granulicatella sp. 572.rep1_STHE
TTTTTCGCCAGAATGAAGAACGAGATGTTCTATGGTTTTGAAATGGAATATTCTACCTTTAAGAAATTTCAAACGGCTGTGGAAGAATATATAGATTATTACAATAACAAAAGAATTCAAGAAAAAACAAAATGGATGTCCCCTGTTCAATACAGGGAAACATCCATGCGTTCAGCTTAATTTAATAATGTGTCCAGGATTCTGGGTACATATCATTTCCAGCCTCTTTTGTTTGGATTAGAATATTATTTTGGTTTTTGAGCAAGCATCGTTACAAAGCGCATCCGAATCCGATTTCCATGTTCATCCAATTTGTGTAATTGTCCAAAGTCTTCATTATGTTTATGGAAAGTCCAATCTTTGTAATACTCTTTGAGTTCACCCGCCGCAAAGGTCTTTGGAAAATTCACGGGACAAGGGGCATCTTCGGTAGACATTGCTGCGACAATGAGATTATATCCGCCAGGGGCCGTATGAGATTGCATATTTTCAATGACATCTGGAATGCTATCGGGATTTAGAAACATTAAAACCACAGTGGAAATGATGGCGTTATAGAGACCACCAGGAATATCTGCACTTTCAATATTATAAGGTTCCACGTGAATAGCTAGCCCTTCCTCTTCGGCAATTTGTTGGAGATGAGCTAAACTCATGGTTTGGATATCTAATGCGGTAACCTCAAAGCCTTTTTTGGCTAAATAGAGACTATTTCTGCCTTGACCACTACCAAGATCTAGAATCGGTCCCTTTTCAAATTTCGGAGCAGCTTCAATGACTTCCGAATGGGTTCTTGTTAAGTCGTATTTCTTAGAAAAATAATCTTCTGGAGTACAATAGAAAGTTAAATAGCATCTTAAGTCGTCGCTAGCAGGGGAGACCCGGTGCCAAGCTTGAGGTTCAACAAAAGGAATGTCGGATTCTTTTGTAAACAGATGCTCAGTAAGCACTTGTCCTTCTTCATCGAGTTCATAAAAAGTGAGGGCTCCTTCTAGAATGGTTAAGCGCGCCCAAGTTCCCACTTTTGTATTATGCATTTTTTGAAATGGTGCTGGTAAAGTACTAGCCGTCCAAATAGGCATTGTTTTATATGGGATTAAATCGAGGCTCATAAATAGTCTCCTTTCACTAATGATATAGTTATTGTACTAAAAAAAGAGGCGTTGAAAAACTAAAGAGATTCTTGTTATAGCTAACAGTTATAACCAGCAATAGAAAAGCGATAATTGACTAGAATACGAATTGTTGCTATCCTAGTTTCATGCTTATAACGCACGGTGATAAGGAGAGTAGAAGTGAATCCTTTTTAGAGAGTCTCGGTTTGGTGAAAAGAGATATTGGTTGAAACTTTGAAGATGGCCTTTGAGTGTTAATTGTCGAATCATTAGACGATTACGGGAAAGCCCGATACAGCTTCTCGTTAAACAGGTGTCCTGTTTAACAGATGGAGATAGGATTTGTGAGAATGCTATGAACAAAGGTGGTAACACGGGAATTTGACTCGTCCTTTTGCTAACTCATGTTAGTAGGAGGACGATTTTTGTTTGCTTAAAAGAAAGGAGAACACATGATTAAATTAGAGAACATTGACGTTACTTTTAAACAAGGTGTAAAAGTAGTCAATGCAGTAAAAAATGTATCTTTGCATGTGGAGCCAGGAGATATTTATGGGATTATCGGATATAGTGGTGCTGGTAAAAGTACTCTAGTGCGAACGATTAATCTTCTCCAACGGCCTACCAAAGGGAATGTGGTGGTGAACGGTGTTAATTTACTAAAGTTGAAACCAAAAGGACTACGTGCAGCTCGTAAGAAAATTGGGATGATTTTCCAACATTTCAATTTGATGAATACTTTATCGGTATTTGACAATGTGGCTTTTCCATTAAAAAAATCAGGGAAAACCAAATCAGAAATTGAACAAAAAGTACTATCCTTATTAGAATTAGTAGGTTTAGAAGATAAGGTCAATAGTTATCCTCGTCAGCTTTCTGGGGGGCAAAAACAACGTGTCGCGATTGCCAGAGCGTTAGCCAATGACCCAGATGTATTGCTCTGTGATGAAGCAACGAGTGCGCTAGATCCTAAAACAACTTATTCGATTTTGGAATTATTGCAGAAAGTAAATGTTCAATTAGGCATTACAATTGTTATTATCACGCATGAGATGCAAGTTGTAAAAGAAATTTGTAATAAAGTAGCGGTCATGGAAGAGGGCGAAGTGATTGAAAAAGGAAGCGTTCTTGAAATCTTTACAAACCCGGAACGCGACTTAACAAAAGACTTCATCGATACAGCGACTCATATTAACCAAGGAATTGAAACGGTGCTTTCACATGAACAGTTATTGAATCTACAAGAAGGCGACTACTTAGTGAAAATTTCATTTGTAGGAGCTTCAACTGGAGAGCCATTAATTACAAAACTATCGACTCAATTCCAAGTGGCAGCTAATATCTTGTTTGCCAATGTTGAGATTATTCAAGATACACCAGTAGGAACGCTATTAGTGGGACTATCTGGAGAAAAATCTGGGATTGAAAATGCACTTTCTTACATCAAAGAACAAGGTGTTTCAGTTGATGTCTTAGAAGAGTCAAAGGGAGGTGCTTAGGATGAATGTATTAGAATTGATAGATTTTAAATCTTGGTTTCCAAATATTGATGCCAGAGTTTGGGAAGAAATTATAAAAGCAACGATTGATACGTTAATAATGGTAGGAATTTCTGGTTTAATTGCTGGGGTTTTAGGGATTGCCTTAGGTGTGACATTAGTAGTGACACGTGAGGGGAATATCCTTGGAAACAAATTTGTCTATTTAATACTAGATAAAATCGTGAATATTTTCCGTTCGATACCATTTATTATTTTAGCGATGTTATTAATTCCATTTACTCGCTTTATTATCGGAACAACCATTGGTATTCCAGGGGCAATCGTCCCTCTAGTCGTCGCGACTGTACCATTCTTCTCTCGTCAGGTGCAACTAGCATTAACAGAAGTAGATAAAGGAGTTATTGAAGCGAGCGTTGCGATGGGATGTACACCACTTGAAATTATTTTCAGAGTGTACTTAAAAGAAGGACTACCAAGTCTAATTCGAGCAGGATCATTAACAATCATTAGTTTAATCGGACTAACGACTATGGCCGGAGCGTTTGGTGCCGGTGGGATTGGTAACGTAGCTATTTCCAGAGGATACAGTCGATTCCAAGGAGACGTTATCGTCGTATCGACACTTATCATGCTTATCGTAGTATTTATCACCCAAGCAATCGGTGACTATTTAGAGAAAAAAGCCACGAAATAACAGGATACGAGACATCGCGTTCAGAAATGGAACGTTGGACCGGAACAACGTAAACGGTCTATCAGACCGTGCGGATGTTTCGGGAAACGCACGCCATTTCTGCGATGGCGAGTTCAACTACACAGGATACGAGGGCGAACGCTCAGGGCCGAACCATTGGACTGATATGACGCAAGGGACTCGGAACGAGTCGTGCGGACATATCAGGAAATGGACGTCGGCTCTGTGAGCCCGAGTTCAACTACAACAGGATGTGAGGGCGAGTGGTCAGCTTTCGACCCTTTACCGAAATTAATGCAAGCGTCTGATAAGGACGTGCGGATAATTGTCGGAAAGGAACGCGAAAGCTACGAGCCTGAACTCAACTACCCAGGATGCGACCAATCGCACCCAAAAAATAAACTAACTCAAAAGGGGAAAATAAAATGAACATTAAAAAATTATTTGTAGCTGCAGCGGCAGCATTAACTTTAGCAGCATGTGGAGCTGCTCAATCATCTAACTCAGGAAGCAATGCTTCAACAGAAGCAAAAAAAGAAGTGAAACAAGTAAAATTAGGAGTTAACGCTGGTAACCACGATGTTTGGGATGACGTTATTGCTCGCTTGAAAGAAAAAGAAGGTATTGAAGTTGAATTAGTAGAATTCACTGACTACGTACAACCAAACCAAGCACTAGAAAATGGGAATGTTGATTTGAACTCTTTCCAAACAATTATTTACTTAGAAAACTTCAACAAAGAACAAGGAACACACATCAAACCAATCGGCTACACTGTAATTGCTCCAATGGGTGTTTACTCTAAGAAAATTAAAAACGTAAGTGAATTAAAAGATGGCGATACAATTGCTATTCCTGAAGATACTTCAAACAACTCACGTGCATTACGTTTACTACACGCAGCTGGCGTTATTAAATTAAAAGATCCTAACAATACTTTAGCAACTAAAGATGACATTGTTGAAAATCCTAAAAACATCCAAATCAAAGAATTACCAGCTGGACAAACAGCTCGTGCTTTAGATGATGTTGCTGCTTCATTAATCAATAATGGTTTCGCTGTAGAAGCTGGATTCCAACCAACAAAAGATTCTATCTTCATCGAACAAATTACTGATTCTTCACAACCTTACTACAACGTAATCGCTGTTAAAGAAGGTAACGAAAACAATGAAGTCTACAAAAAAATCGTAGAATACTACCAATCACCAGAAACTGCTAAGAAAATTGAAGAAGTTTCAAAAGGTGCGAACGTACCAGTTTGGGAAAAAGCTAAATTAAACAACTAGGATGTGAGACATCGCGCTCAGAAATGGAACGTTGGACTGGAACGCCGTAAGGGACTCGGAACGAGTCGTGCGGACATATCAGGAAATGGACGTCGGTCCTGTGAGCCCGAGCTCAACTACACAGGATGTGAGGGCGAACGCTCAGGCCTGAAACACTGGACCAGAATAACGCAAAGGGCTGCTTGCAGTCGTGCGGATATTCTGGGAAGTGGACGTCAGGGCTGTGAGCCCGAACTCGACTACTAGGATGTGAGAAAAAGCGTTAAGAAACGAATCGCTGGAGACAAATAACGCAAAGGACTGCTTGCAGTCGTGCGGATATTTGTCGAAGTGGACGTCGTTTCTGCCTTTTCGAGCTCAACTATTAAGTTGTGAGAAAAGCAAAATGTAACTTATATGTTACATTTCGAAAAATAAAATGAGGGAGAGGCGTGCTTAGCATGCCTCTTTATTCAATATTCAATGAAAGAAGGAAAATAAAATGAGTGCTATTCAAGAAAAAGCGTCTAAATTACAAGAGTATCTCGTAAAAACGAGAAGACATCTACATGAAAATCCTGAATCAAGCTTAAAAGAATTTGAGACTGCAGCTTTTATTCAAAAGGAACTTACTTCATTTGGGGTACCGTTTGAAAAAGTTGGTGAGACGGGAACCTTAGCTATCATTAAAGGTGGTAAAGGAGACGGAAGAACAGTGTTGCTTCGTGCCGATATCGATGCTTTAGAACTTCCTGATTGCACCGAAAAACCGTATGCTTCAAAACGACCAGGATTGAACCATGCTTGTGGACATGATGCACATACAGCAATGGGACTAGGAACAGCTAAATTGTTGAACGACATCAAAGACACCTTTTCTGGAACGGTAAAAATTGCCTTTCAACCGGCTGAAGAAATTGGTGCAGGAGCAAAACAATTCGTGGCATCAGGTCAAATCGACGATATCGATGAGTCATTTGCGATTCATGTGAATTCGAGTTTACCAGTTGGTACGTTTGCCGTTCAAGGAGGTCCAGTAAATGCTTCATGTGATATTTTTAAAATTAAAATTACTGGTAAAAGTGCTCATGTAGGACGTCCTCATTTAGGGCATGATGCTTTGGTAACGGCAAGCGAGATAGTGGTAGCACTTCAAACAATCGTTGCGAGAGAAATAAATCCAGGAGATCGTGCAGTTGTTGGGATTGGAAAACTAAATGCAGGAACTCGTTATAATATTGTTGCGAATGATGCTGAACTGGAAGGGACGATTCGAGCGTTTAGTCATGAAACAAGAGCTCATTTGAAAGAGGCTGTTACACGTATTGCGCGTGGGGTAGCCGAAATGAATCGTTGTGCATTTGAAATTGATTGGTATGATGCTGCTGCACCTGTGATTAATACTCCAGAATTAGCGTTGGAATTTCAAAAAGCGGTCTCAGAAGTAGAAGGAATTCATCAAGTTTTGAAGGAATACGATATGTCAATGGGAGCCGATGATTTTGCAGATTATCTAGTTGATAAACCAGGTGTCTATGGTCTTTTAGGGTCTAGTTCAAGTGAAGAAAGTTCATTTGGACATCATCATGAAAAATTTGATATCGATGAGAGCATCCTATCTGTAGGTGTTTCTTGTGAGGTAAATTATATTTTACAACGGTTGTCCTAAGAACAATTTACAAAACGATTGGAGTATCTTGTATAAAGTAGAAGTAGTTTTCATAGAAAAAACTAACTTTCTTAAGTTCTAAGCATTGTTTTTGAAAAGTTAGTGATGTATAATGCAAAAAGACTGAAATATAATTGGAGTGAAATATATATGGGTAAGAAAAAATTAATTTTGGCGGGAATTGTCTCAGCAGGAGTATTGGGAACAGCTGTAGTAACGAATTTGCCTAGCATTTTTGCTGAAGCAAGTGAAGAAACTACTCAAGCTGCAGAAACGACACAAAGTGATGCCGGTGCACAAAAAGCAAATCCGACTGCTGAAGAAAAATTAGCCCAAAAACTTGAAGAGTTGAAAAAACAAAAAGAAGAAGTTGAAGAATTAGTGGCTGAAGTAAATGATGCCGTTGATAAAGCAACTCAAAAACTAGAACAAGCAAAAGAAGAGTTAGAACAAGCAAAAGCAGAAGGAAAACCTCAAAGCGAAATCACTGCATTAGAAGAAAAAGTGAAAGAAGCTCAAACAGACTACGATGACACAGTCGCTCAAGCAGAGTCAGATTTAGCTGGTTTCCAAAAAGAAATGGAAGACATTGATAAAGAAGTTGCGAAAGTTGAAGAAGAGCTGAAGAAATTAGATCCTCAAGCTAATACAACAACACAAGCACCAACGACAGAAGCTACAACAGCTGTGACAACACAAGCACCAACGACAGAAGCTACAACAGTTGCGACAACACAAGCACCAACGACAGAAGCTACAACAGTT
>NZ_JVBO01000026.1:0-8439 GCF_001073445.1 Granulicatella sp. 572.rep1_STHE
ATTTCATAATAAAAACACCCCAAAAGTTAGATTTTGTGTCTAACTTTTGGGGTGCACTTCAATCGCTTATAATTTTTCAACATCCTTCACAAAACTTCTATGAACAGTACCACAATTTTGACAAATTTCATGATAGAGGGCAATACCTCCTGAAACGAATTTAGCCTCTTCACTGACTAATCCTGCATAACCTTTCAGTTGTTTTTTTACGACAAATTGGTCAGCACCGCAGTGGGTACAAATTTGTTTTTTCATGACTAGACCTCCTCATTTAAGCGGAAAATATCTTCAACGGACATGCCAAAGACACGTGCGATTTTAAGCGCCATTTCAAGCGAAGGGTTATATCGATTATTCTCTAAGTGGAGAATAGTTTCCCGTCGTACACCAATCTTATCCGCCAATTCTTGCTGGGTCATGCGGGAGTCTTCTCGGATGGCTTTTAAGTTTGTTAGAATTTTTCCCATATCTAACCCCTCTTTTCAAATATGAGGAAAAACAGGTCAAAAAACACAATCATGGATGCAGTAAAAATCAAAACCATGCCTGTTCTTAGGGTGAAGGGAAGGAAAAATGTTACTATGCTCAACACTATCAGAGATAGAACTATCAGTACCAGGGTTGTGCAGGCTGCCTTTGCCAAGTTCATATAGAAACGCTCGTCTGCTTGTTCATCAACTTTTTTTAATGCAAAATAGAGAAAGCAAAGAATGAGGACAAACAAGCCAGAACCTAGAAAAAGGTGTTTCAGCCAGATAGGACTAGTAGCTGGTGTGATTATCCAGATACCTTTAGTGTAAATGGCCATAGCGGAAAATAAGGTCATACCATACAACTTCTCTGTCAGTCCAAAATACTTTTCCTCGTCTTCTTGAGATTGTGTCTTGGAAACAAGCCAGAAAATAAGTCCTTGCATGGTAATCGTGACTAGAAAAACAGTGTGTTTTACCCAGGGGGAATTACTTGGCGGAGTTAATAGCCACAGTAGTAGCATAACAGGTAACCAAGTCCAAATTAACCATTTTTTGATGTGTTTCATCTTATTCTTCTTTCCTGTCTTTAAAGTAGAAGGCAGAAAATCCAATGGCACTACCGATAATTGGTGTAAGGCTAATCAATATTTTAGCCAAAAGACTGAGGTTTGTAGCTAGAAAAACGTAGCTAATAACGAAAAGATTAGTCATTAGTGTCGAAATGATGAGCCCTATTTTTTGTGATTTAAACATGATGTATTCCTCCTTTGTTAGAAATAGTTCACATTGAACAGTAAAATTTTTAGGCTTGTGCCTAATGGCAGATTTTCTTGTAAGAAAAGATTGGTGACTGTAGCATTTGTTATAAATATCTCACCTCTACGTTATAATTATATCACATTAAAAAAGAGAATACAAGTATTAAATCAAAAGATATTTTCTAATCTTTTTTCAATCAGACAAAATTCAGCCAGAAGAATAGTTTAAGCAAGAAAAAAGCCCAGAAACGTTGGTTTCAGGCTCTATAATTTCTGTAGTGGGTAAAACCACTGTAGGAATTATGGAGTCTATTTTGTTGTAGAAAAAAGCCTCATAAGACCTATAATGAAAAAGTGACCAAACCCTCATTAGAAAGAATCTTATGGAACAATTAAATTTTATCACAAACATACTTGGAATTAATGACAAAAACATTATTATCTTAGTTTATCTTGATGCTGGAACGCATAAAGAAGTCATTGCTAAGCTCGATTATCCTCCCTCTAAATGTCACAACTTCAAGGACAAATGACTAAATATGCCTTTCAAAAAGAATCCAAAATCCCCTACCTCGATTGTGCTGGCTACAAGACTCTCATTCGATTGAGAAAACGCCGTTTCCGCTGTAAAGACTGTAGAAAAATAGCCATCGCAGAGACTTCCTTAGTCAAGAAGAATCACCAGATCGCAACCATAGTCAAAAAATCAATCTTTTATTGTCATTTTTTAGAATTTCATCAATCTTTTTTTTATTTTCTTCTACTACAAAATTTCTAACTTCAAGATATAAAAAGATATCATGATAAGAACTCCATTTATATAGATCTTCCTTAATAATTTTAAAAATTATCTTACTTAATATCTGGTATACCTCATAATCTTGAGTAGTAATCAATGTAACTGAAATTTCGTAAAGGTTATAAAAGTCCAGGGTTTCAAAGTTTCTTTTTTTTATTTCTCCTTTAAACCATAATTCAATACTTTTTCTTTGTTTTTCTTTACAACTTAAATAATACAGGAAAACAGAATACCAAGTTAGATTACACTGATTTTTCTCATTAATATCTATAGCTAGTTTACCATTTATGATTTCCTTCACTCTAACAGGGCTCAGAAGCACTTACTCATAGTGACATCCAAATAACGAAGACTTATGTTAATACTACAGAAACAGTAAATCAAGAAGTCTCAAAAAGCAATAGGGTGAACTTGGGGTGAATTTTGGGGTGAACTTTAGTTTTTTGAACAAAAAAAGACATCCAAGAGAAAATTCTTGAATGTCTGTAAACGTTGATATAATCGTGTTGATTAACGTTTTGAGAACTGACTCGCTTTACGAGCTTTCTTAAGACCTGGTTTTTTACGTTCTTTCATACGTGGGTCACGTGTTAATAAGCCAGCAGCTTTTAACACTCCACGGAAGTCAGGGTCAACTGTTAATAATGCACGAGCGATTCCGTGACGGATAGCTCCTGATTGACCTGTGAATCCACCACCGTTAACGTTCACTAAAACGTCGTATGAACCTAAAGTTTCAGTTAAGTTTAAAGGTTGTTTGATTACTTCGTGTAAGTAAGCAAATGGGATATATTCTTCGATTGATTTTTTGTTAATTGTAATGTTTCCTGTCCCTGGTACTAAGATAACACGGGCAGTTGAGTTTTTACGGCGTCCAGTGCCGCGGTATTGTGCTTGAGCCAATGCTTTTTCCTCCTTAGATTAGTGATTGGATGTCTACTGCTACTGGTTGTTGTGCAGCATGTGGATGTTCAGCTCCACCGTAAACATGTAATTTAGTAAATTGACGACGACCTAATGAGTTCTTAGGTAACATGCCTTTGATTGATAATTCAACTAATTTACGAGAGTTGTTAGCACGTAATTCACCAGCTGTACGAGCAGTCAATCCACCAGGGTGGTTTGAGTGGTGATAGTAAACTTTATCAGTTGCTTTTTTACCTGTTAAGGCAACTTTGTCAGCGTTGATGATGATTACGAAATCACCTGTATCAACGTTAGGTGTAAATGTTGGTTTGTTTTTTCCACGTAAAATGCTTGCTGCAACAGCTGAAAGACGTCCTAATGGCACATCAGTAGCGTCGATAACAACCCAGTTACGTTCTGTAGTGCTAGCTTTAGCCATGTATGTTGTACGCACGATTGTTTCCTCCAATTTCTTTCTTGGTATTCTTCACATTGAGTTTAACGGGGCTCAAATGTGGATCTATTATCTAGAAAATAAAATTATTTTGCTAATGCTTCTTTAGCTTTGTCTGCTAATACTGTGAATGCAGCTGCATCGTTAACTGCTAAGTCAGCTAACATTTTGCGGTTCATTTCGATACCAGCTAATTTTAAGCCGTGCATTAATTTGCTGTAGCTTAATCCGTTTAAACGAGCTGCCGCATTGATACGTGCGATCCATAATTTACGGAAGTCACGTTTCTTTTGACGACGGTCACGGTAAGCATACATATATGATTTCATGACTGCTTGTTTAGCTGTTTTAAATAATTTTGATTTCGCTCCGTAGTAACCTTTTGCTAATTTTAAAACGCGGTTACGACGACGACGAGTAACTGTTCCACCTTTAACACGTGGCATAATTAATTCCTCCTTGGTCTATCAGTCTCTTGCGACTGGCTTGAAAATGTAATAGTTTGCGTGCTGAATTAACGCATTTGACTTAATTGTTGTTTAATACGTTTGATGTCAGTAGCGTGAACCATTGTTTGTTTACGCAAGTGACGACGTTGTTTTTTAGTTTTGCCATGGAAACGGTGGCTTGTGAAGGCTTGAGAACGTTTTAATCCTCCACCACCTGTACGTTTGAAACGTTTAGCTGAACCACGGTGTGTTTTTTGTTTTGGCATGAGACTTTCCTCCTGTTACTTTTTTACTTATCATTCTTAGGTGCTAACATCAAGAACATGCTTCGTCCGTCCATTTTAGCCTTTTGTTCAACTGTTGCGATTTCAGAAACTTGTTCTGCTAAACGCTCGAGAACTTTTTGGCCAATCTCTTTATGAGTAATGGCACGACCTTTGAAGCGAATGCTTGCTTTGACTTTATCACCTTTTTCAAGGAACTTGATCGCCGCTTTTAACTTCGTATTAAAGTCGTTCTCATCAATTGTAGGGCTTAGACGCACTTCTTTGATATTGATGACTTTTTGGTTTTTGCGAGCTTCTCGTTCTTTTTTCTGCTGTTCAAAACGATATTTACCATAATCCATGATTCTGGCAACTGGCGGTTTTGCGTTTGGCGAAACTAATACTAGATCAAGTCCAGCTTGTTCTGCTAAACGTAAAGCATCATTTTTCGTTTGAACACCAATTTGTTCACCGTTATTGTCAATAACACGTAACTCACGAGCGCGAATTCCATCATTGACCATCATATCTTTTGCTATGATATTCACCTCCAAGAATATTTGAGAGAAAAAAAGCAAAAAAGCAACGGAAGTAATCGAATACTCCCGCTGCCAATGTCTTTTTAAAACTTGAACATTTCCTATCAGCCCAAGGACCCTTGTCAACTTAGGCGAGAAGCGGGATGCTTCTGCTTGTTTTCTCAACTTCAGTAGTCTACCAAATAATAGAGAATCTGTCAACACATATCCCTTTACAAGTAGCTATTAAATTTTCCTTTTAGTAGAATACAGTATTCCTTCAAATTCGTCAACCAATCTACTCTATTTCGAGTGAAAATTTCCCCTGTATTCATCCTATTTTGAATATTCGTCAAACCAGTCGGTAATAGCTTTTAGACGTTCTTGACGTAGATTTGGTAATCCTGAACGAGAGAGCCCGTGACTAGACTGAGGGAATAGAATCATTTTTGTAGGCACATTGTTTTTACGCATGGCCATATACATTTGCTCCCCTTGCTCTTGTGGGCAACGAAGGTCACTTTGTCCATGTAAGACAAGTAAAGGCGTCTTCGCATTTTTGGCATGAGCCACTGGTGACATTTCCCATAGGCGTTGTGGATTATGAATGTCATCAAGCAATTGTTTTTCCACGAAGAATGGTCCAATGTCACTTGTGCCGTAGAAGCTAATCCAGTTGCTGATAGAACGTTGTGTCACGGCTGCACGGAAGCGGTCCGTATGCGTTACAATCCAGTTTGTCATGAATCCACCGTAACTTCCTCCTGCAACGTATAATTGGTCCACATCAACTTCAGGATGTGTTTCTAAGATGTAGTCTACCCCCATCATTAAGTCGTCGAAATCGTGGTTACCGTAGTCGCCAAGAATACTCTTTACAAAGTTTTGTCCGTATGTGTTACTTCCGCGAGGGTTAATCATGATGACTCCGTAGCCTTTTGCAGCGAGTGCTTGCATTTCATGGAAGAAACTTTCGCCGTATGCCACTTGTGGTCCACCGTGAACATAGAGAATTGCCGCGTGCTTATCTTTCTTTTCGACTGGTGGCATATACCATCCGTGGATATCCCAGTTGTCGTAACCTTTATACGTAAAGCGTTCAGGCGTTGTAACGATATGTTCCGCCAAGTATGCTTCATTTGGATTGTAAAGGTTTGTAATTTCTCCAGTGGTTAAATCCAATTTTGCCAATGCACTTGGAATTGTCGTCGTTGAATAAGTGATGACCAGTTCTTTTTCAGAGATGATTTTGGCTCCTGTAATATGAACCTCTTTATCAAAAAGAACTTCATTTCTTCCATCTAAGAAGAGACGGTATAATACGATTTTCCCTTCTACACTCGCACTTACGAGGAAGCTGTCCTTATCCATCCATTGAGGTTCCACTCCAGTAACCGATTGTTGGAAGTCAGCAACCAACCAGTCTCCCCATTCCACATCTAATCCAGACGTTAAATTTAAAATACTTCCTTCTGTACCTGGTTGACCTTCCTTATTGAATACGATGTCTACTTGTGTAACAAATCCGTGTTCCCCTGAATTATAAGCTAAAATAACTCCCTCTTTTGAATCCAATATATAGCGATAAGATTCATCTGTTCCAGCTTCAAGAATTGGATGAATATCCCCAGTGGCCACATCCACATAGCAAGCCTCTGCACTATCTAATGTCCAACGAATATTGGATAAATCACGGTCTACAATAAGGCTTCCGCCATCATGTAATACATCTCTGAAGAATATAGACTCTTCCGTTTCAAAAAGTGTCTTCACTTCTTTAGTGGCTACTTCTACCTGTTTAATTTGGGTTGTTTCTTTATTTTGCAAGAAGCTTCCACCATCGAATCGATACGTTGTTTTTTCAACGATGATTGGTTGAGGAAATTCATCTTTCTTTTCTTCTTCATCCGCTTTAGTCGTTTGATAATAAATAGACTGACTATCCTTTCCCCAAACATATACAGAGACGCCTTTTTTCTCCTGAGTTAGAGTGATGGCTTTCCCTCCTGTTACAGCTTGAACTTTCAATTGAGGAGTTTTATCTTCTCCTTCATTACTGACAAAACTAAGCCACTTTCCATCCGGTGATACTTGAAGCGATGAATTGACCGTTCCATCATCTCCATAAGCTACTTTTCCTTCGTTTGTGTACTTATAAACAGCTGTTTCATAAGTATTCTTCTTTTCATTCATCTTCGTTTCTGTAAAGAAGATGTCTCCTCCGGCCACAACTGGTTGAGCTACATTTTTTAATTCAAATAAATCTTTTTGTTCAATTTTCTTCATAATATCACTCCTTTTGCGCGTGTACTCTTTCAGTCTACTCTTATAAAGAAAGTTTTGCAACGGCAAACAAAAAGCGTGAGACTATCTTTTCTAGTCTCACGCTTCATTTGATTGATTGGTTATGCTTCTTGTTCGTCGTCTTTTTTACGAGAAGACGCTACTAATCCAACAGAAGCTAGAATACTTAATGCTGCTGCACTAAACAATCCAAATTCATCACCAGTACCAGTATTTGGTAATTCTGGTTGAGAAGTCTGTGGATGTTGTTCAATTGGCATAACTGGTGCTGGCGTAACTGTAGCAGTGTAATTTGCTTTTACTACTGTTCCATTTACGTCTACACGTTGAATCGTTACGGTTGGAGCTACCCCTGTAAAGCCAGCTTCTGGAACAAAAGTAATCGTTCCGTCTGGAGCAACAGTGAAGGTTCCAACTCCAGGAATCACCTTAGTCGTTGTTCCATCTTCAAAGGTTGCTGGAACTGAATCATCTAGAGGGACCTCTGGATCACCTGCTTCAAACTTAGGTTTTGCAGTTTGCGTTTTGCCTTGAACATCCGTTGTCACTTCATCCTTAGAAGAAGGAGTAACAGAAGTCACAGTTGGCGTATATTTCGCAGTTACCGGAGTGCCGTTGGCATCTTTAGCTTGGACAGTGACACCGTCTGGTGTTCCAACAAAGTCTTTATTTGGAGTGAACGTAATTTCTCCTGTTTCTGGATTTAATTTATACGTCCCAACTTGTTTACCATCTTTCATCGCTGGTAATTCTGTCTTATCTGTTGGTTCTCCTGTTTCTGGGTCGATGAATTTCGCTGGTTGGTCCCCATCGATTTTCATTGGAACTTCTGAATCTCCCGCTGTAAATTGCGGTGTTTCCTTTTGGTCTTTCCCTTGTTTTCCAGTGGATGTTTTATCTTCACCTCTTGGCGTTACTTCCGTTACGGTTGGTGTGTACTTCGCTGTAGCTGTAGTACCGTTGGCATCTTTAGCTTGGACAGTGACACCTTCTGGTGTTCCAACAAAGTCTTTATTTGGCGTGAACGTAATTTCTCCTGTGGTTGAATTTAATTTGTACGTTCCCACTTGTTTACCATCTTTCATCGCTGGTAATTCTGTCTTATCTGTTGGTTCTTTCGTTGTTGGATCAATAAACTTCACTGGGTTTGAAGCATCAATCGTAAGTGGAACTTCTGGATCTCCTGCTGTAAATTGTGGTGTTTCCTTTTGTTCTTTCCCTTGTTTTCCAGTCGATGTTTTATCTTCACCTCTTGGCGTTACTTCCGTTACGGTTGGTGTGTACTTCGCTGTAGCTGGAGTGCCGTTGGAATCTTTTGCTTGGACAGTGACACCTTCTGGTGTTCCAACAAAGTCTTTATTTGGCGTGAACGTAATTTCTCCTGTGGTTGGATTTAATTTGTACGTTCCCACTTGCTTACCATCTTTCATTGCTGGTAATTCTGTCTTATCTGTTGGTTCATTCGTTGTTGGATCTACAAACTTCACTGGGTTTGAAGCATCAATCGTAAGT